>NZ_BTPT01000075.1:0-28344 GCF_054408565.1 Vallitalea sediminicola | reverse complement strand
TGAAACAAATTATTCAAAAAGTAAATTGGCTTATAATTAGAACCCTAAAATCTTGTATATAATAAAAAGTTAGCTCATGAACATTTAATAACTATAATAAAATGTCTATGAAACTAACCTTATATATTTTTATTCTGGTTTACATAATTACACTTTAAGAAGTCGGCTTCGTATCTATTGTTGACAACATTAAACTACTCTTCTCATCTAATGTATGATTAATCATTTCATCTAGATTATTACCCCTAGCCAATATAGAGTTAATCATGGGGTTCTTCTTCTATTTCACTAATTAATTTTTTCAAATCAATAGTCTTTGTATATTCTACTAGTTCATCATTTATATATCTGAAAGGTTGATTTTCAATCCTTGCATCAATCTCTTCTTGTGAAAGAGTCACTAATTCCTCATTACTAAAGAACAAATTATAATTTTTAGCCTTATCAATTATTTTATACTCACCATCTTTTAATTCAAAATGATATTTGATGGCACCATAATATTTGTCAGTTTTACTCTGAAATATCTCTCTTACAAATACATAACTCCAATCCTCATTATAATTATCTTGATAAACATCACTAATCTTTATTTCATGCATTTTTTCATCCATCATCTGTATAAAATTATCCGATGAATCAAGAGGATAACCTGTACTTAGCAAATATTCCCTAGTTTCATCTATATCCTTGCCAATAAAATCTTTCATGGGTACCCATTCAATATCACCTTTTACAACATTCATATATAGATATTGCTCATCAACTTCTTTCCCATCTTTCATATATTTAACATATATATCTCTATATTCATCATAGGGAATGTAGAATCTAGTTAATAGATATTCCTTTTCTTCTAATAACTGCACTATCCCAGTTTGTGTTAATGTCTCGGTGTCATTTGATTCATTTTTACATGATGTAACTAAAAAAATTGTAATAATTATACTTAATAATAAACTCGTTGCTTTCTTCATTATAAAACCACCGCCTTAATAGTTACTTACATATAATTCTTTCTAAAATATTTTATCATATATGTATGAAAATTTCTACATTAACTAAATTTAGGGAGTAATTTCTAATTATAAAAAACATATTGAGCCTAAGCCTTATAATTACAAAGACTTAAGCTCTTAATATAAACCCACCATATTAAAATTCACTTTTTTATTACCTAGAGTGCCTTAACACCCTCTTCACTCGTTCTAATCTTTATTACATTCTCAACAGGATATAAAAATATCTTTCCGTCCCCTATCTGTCCTGTTTTCAAAACATTTTTAGCCGTTGCAATAACCTTATCAACAGGTACTTCACATACTACCATCTCAACCTTTACCTTTGGCAGAAGATTTATAGTAAGGGGTATACCTCTATATGTCTCGGTAATTCCCTTTTGCATACCACAGCCTAGAACTTGTGTTACAGTCATACCTGTAATACCAATATCATGAAGAGCTTCTTTTAATTCTTCAAACTTGGAACTTCTTGTTATAATATCGATTTTAGTCATTTTATCCATATATAATCCTCCCTTTTAATATAGACCTACAAATATTCTCCGTATGATCACAGATTTATATAAGCTGAAATTCCATGTTCTATATTATCTAAACCATTAATTTCTGTTTTTTCTCTAACACGTAAACCAACAAAAAATCTAATCAACAAAAAAGTTATAAAAGCCAAAGTTATTGCAGTTATTCCGCATACCGTTACCCCAATTAATTGAGAGCTAAGTACCTTAAGCCCTCCTCCATATAACAAACCTCCGTTAGTTGAAAAAACACCTATAGCTAACGTCCCAAATATTCCACAGACCCCATGAACTGATATAGCTCCTACAGGATCATCAATTTTCAATTTTGAATCCACAAACTCTACAGATAGAATCATAATGATACCACTCAATAAACCTACTATTATAGCACCTACATAAGATATTTCATTAGCTCCTGCCGTTATTCCAACCAATCCTGCTAGAGCACCATTCAAAGTAAGAGGCGCATCAGGATTTTTATACTTCAAACAACAAAATATCAAACTTGATAAAGTTGCAGCAGCCCCACTAAGTAATGTTGTAACAGCACTATGTATAGTATCTGGAGATGTAATATCTAATGTACTCCCAGGATTGAATCCAAACCAACCAAACCAAAGAATCAACACTCCTAGTGCTCCTAATGGTATATTATGTCCTGGTATAGCAACAGGTTTATTTCTCCTATACTTACCTGTTCTAGGTCCAACCATATATGCACCAATCAATGCACAAAAACCTCCTACAGCATGAACTGCTGTTCCACCTGCAAAATCTCTAAATCCAAATTGCTCAGCTAAAAATCCTCCTCCCCATATCCAATGACCTATTAATGGATATATAATAGTCGTAGCTACTAAACAGAAAATTATGTACGAAGTAAATTTTGTTCTCTCTGCCATAGCACCTGAAACAATTGTTGCACATGTAGCTGCAAATATAGCTTGAAAGAAAAAGAATACATCAAAGGATATCCCATTTAATTCATCAGGTTTTCCAATCAACATAAGCATATCCGTACCAATAATTCCACCAAAATCTGTACCATACATAATTGAATAACCCACAAAAAAATAGCACATAACTCCTATAGAAACTGTTACAAAATTCTTCATAATAATATTTACTGCATTCTTTGATTGAGTAAATCCAACCTCTACCATTGCAAAACCTGCGTGCATCAAGAAAACAAAAACGCTGGCAATCAGTACCCACATTGAATTAATTATAAATGTTGTATTCATTTTACTCATCCATCCTTTCATAGTGTATATTCAACAGCTCTGTTTGCTCTAATAGAGTATAGAAACATAAAAAAGTCCATACGCCATTTTTGACGTACGGACTTCATTGTCCACTCATTTATCTAATATCTGTTAGAGTTTATATGTAGAATCCACCCTTGAATTCATGTTGAGAATTATACACTATAGTTGGCTTTATGTCAATATTATTACCAATATTTATTTTAATAACAATTCAATTAATTGAATTAGATTATATTCAATCCTGCATATTTATATACTTTGACTACACATTTATCCATAATAAATTTTTTGTATCCTATATCTTATAACTAATTTTAATCCATACACGCAATTAGGTGGTATATATAGTTAGTTTTACGAAGACCGGTCCTTGGAGTAAGGCGAAGTAAAACTAACTATATATACCCTACGTAGCCATAATTATCACCCCTCTCACAAATCCCCCATAATCTAAATACATTAAAATCCCCCCTATATTTTCCAACATTTCACACCTTCAAAAAGTAAATTTTGAAATTTCTGGATATATTACCTGTAATAATCTACCCTCTTTCATAAATGTTACGAATCTTTACTTGATTATTTCCACGATAACGTATAAACTATATAGTTGGTGCAATAAATCAATTTTAAAAATCTTAAATGAACTATCATTTAATTTATTATATATTGCTAGAAATATTTAACATACCAAAAGACATTAAAAATTAGAAAGCAGGGTATATATATGTCAGAACAAAAAATTATAAATATAGCAGTAATAGCCCACGTAGATGCAGGTAAATCAACTTTGGTAGATGCATTCTTAACTCAAAGTGGCATCTTTCGTGAAAACCAAGAGATTGTTGATCAAGTAATGGATAGTAATGACCTTGAAAGAGAACGTGGAATAACAATATATTCAAAAAACTGTTCAATAAACTATAAAGACTATAAAATCAATATTGTAGATACACCAGGTCACTCAGACTTTTCATCCGAAGTAGAAAGAATTATTAAAACTGTTGATACTGTAATATTATTAGTTGATTCAAGCGAAGGACCTATGCCTCAAACAAGATTTGTTCTTCAGAAATCTCTAGAGCATAACTTGAATCCAATATTATTTATTAATAAAATTGATAAAAAAGACCAAAGAGCTGAAGAAGTTGTTGATATGACTTTTGATTTATTTGCTGAACTTGATGCTAACGACGAACAACTTGATTTTCCAATAATATATGGTACAGCAAGAGAAGGTATCGCTAAATATTCTTTGGATGATGAATATACAGATCTTACACCATTATTTGAAACAATTGTCAAACATACAAAACCTTATCCAGACAAAAACAATGAATCACTACAATTGCAAATATCTGCTCTAGCGTATGATGATTATATTGGTAGATTAGGTATTGGTAGAGTTTCAAGAGGTGTAGTAAAAGAAGGTCAGCAGGTAGCTATATGTAAAAGAGATGGAACTACTGAAAAAGGTAAAATTTCTAAACTATTTACTTATGAAGGTCTTAATCAAGTACCTAAAAAAGAATTAAGAAGTGGAGATATAGCTGTTATAGCAGGTATTTCCAATCTCTCTATCGGTGAAACATTCTGTGATACAGAAAACGTTGAACCTATGGAACTTATAAAAATAGAAGAACCTACATTATCAATGAATTTCCTAGTTAACAATTCACCATTTGCTGGACAATCCGGTAAATATGTTACAACTAGACATATAAAAGATAGGTTAGATAAAGAATTAGAAATTAACGTTGGTCTAAAAGTAGATGAATTAGGTGGTATTGATGGATACAAAGTATCTGGTAGAGGAGAACTTCATCTTTCTATTCTAATTGAAAACATGAGAAGAGAAGGTTATGAATTAAGTGTATCAAAACCTGAAGTTCTTATGCATAGAGAAGAAGGTAAATTACTAGAACCTGTAGAAAGAGTTATAGTTAATACGCCCGATGAATATTCTGGAACAGCTATAAGCAAACTTAACTTCAGAAAAGGTAGAATGGAAGGTATGATCTCAGAAAATGGTTATACACGTATGGAATTTATTGTTCCAACAAGAGGATTACTCGGATTCAGAAGTGAACTAATCACTGATTCCAGAGGAGAAGCTACTATAATACGTTCATTCGAAGCATATGAACCTCACAAAGGTGAAATACCTTCAAGAGGTAATGGTGTATTGATTTCTGGAGAAAGAGGTGCAGCTATGCCTTATTCCCTTAATAACCTAACTCAAAGAGGAACAATGATTATACATCCAACTACAGAAGTATATGAAGGTATGGTTATAGGTATTAACTCTAGAAAAGAAGATATGACAGTTAATCCATGTAAAAACAAAAAATTAACTAACACTCGTTCATCAGGAGCAGATGATGCAGTAAAATTATCACCACCAAAAATATTCAGCCTAGAAGAAGCATTAGAATTCATTGATAATGATGAGTTAGTAGAAATAACACCAGATAGTATTAGATTAAGAAAGAAATATCTAACAGAAAGCGAAAGAACTAAATTCACAAATAGAAATAAATAACTTATAATAAAAAATCACTAATTAGTTAACATTAAAAAGGCTACTAAATTTAATAGTAGCTTTTTTGTAATATATTTTTAATTAATACACAAACTTAAAATAGATACAAATATAAAAAAATTATTATTGGTTTTTTATTACATTTTTTTATTAATTTTTTTCCTGAATGACAAAATCACCATAAAAATATCATAAATATTAAATCCTTTCAAACTCCTAACAAAAACTCAATAATTAATTGTATAAATCTTGGTTGACATTTGCAAAACGTAATATTATAATTAATATGGGGAAGATTTGAAAGTATTATAAAATAAAAAGTCTTCTAGTCGTTCAAAAACTTTTAATAAAAGTATGCCGTATAGATTTTAAAGATAATTAAGATAATAAATTAATCACTTTGTGATAAATTTATATATATACTATTACAAATTAATATACATGAAGGAGGAATACCTAATGGCAACAAAAAGAACTTATAGTTGGGATCAAATCAAAAAAGATAATCCTATTTTTTCACAAATTCGTACTACTATCGAGTCACCATTTTATGGAAACAACGTAGTTAACGTTAATTCACTTAAAGAAGCTTACAAATTAGCAAAAAATTCTCCAGGAACAATCGTAACTGATATTCCTGTATATCAACCAGGAAAACTTGGTCTTGATGAAGATGCTAAAGTATTATTATTCAATGATGGTGCTGTAAAAGGACGTTGTGCAGCTGCAAGAAGAATCATTGGTGAACCAAACGTAGACCAAGAAGAATATGCATCAAAAATTAGAGAAGCTGTTTACAATACAAGATATCGTAAAATGTACCATGCTCAAGCTTATGTTGGCTTAGATGCGGACTTTATGGTAAAAGCTCACCTTTTAATTCCAGAAGGTTTCGAAAACATAATGTATTCTTGGTTACTAAACTTCCAATACTTAAACGAAGAGTACAATAATCTTTATGAAAAATCAAAAGTAATAGACAACGAAGGAGATATCTATATTTTCTCTGATCCTGAATGGGCACATGAAGAACATCCACTTGGACTTACTTTCTTTGATCCAACACATAACTGTGCTGCTTTACTTGGTATGAGATACTTCGGAGAACACAAAAAAGGTACTTTAACACTTGGATGGGGAACAGCTAATAGACACGGATACGCTGCTTGCCACGGTGGACAAAAACGTTATAACTTATCTAATGGTAAAAAATTCGTTGCAGGTGTATTTGGATTATCTGGTTCAGGAAAATCTACTATTACACATGCAAAACATAATGACAAATATGATATTACAGTACTTCATGATGATGCATTCATTATTTCAACTGAAAACAGTTCATCAGTAGCTCTTGAACCATCATATTTTGATAAAACTCAAGATTACCCAATGGATAACGATGATAACAAATTCTTAATCTCTGTACAAAACAATGGTGTTACAATTGATAATGATGGAAAAATCGTTCTTGTAACAGAAGATATTAGAAACGGCAACGGTCGTGCTGTTAAATCAAAATTATGGTCACCTAACCGTGAAAATAAATTTGCTGAGCCAGTTAATGCTATATTCTGGTTAATGAAGGATCCTACACTTCCACCAATTATGAAATTAGACGGAGCTTCATTAGCATCTGTAATGGGAGCAACATTAGCAACTAAGAGAACATCAGCTGAAAGATTAGCAGAAGGTGTAGACCCTAATGCATTAGTAGTAGAACCATATGCTAACCCATTTAGAACTTATCCTCTTGCTGATGATTACAACAAATTCAAGCAATTATTCAGTGATAATGATGTAGATTGTTACATCTTGAATACTGGATTCTTCATGGGCAAAAAAGTTACACCTGCAATTACTTTAGGTTCATTAGAATCAATTATTGAAGGTACTGCTAAGTTTGTACCATGGGCTCCATTCAACGATATTGAGATTATGGAAATTGAAGGATTCGTTCCTGATATGAAAGATTCTGAATATGTTGACCAATTAAAAGCTAGAATGATTGACAGAGTTAATTTTGTTAAATCTACTGAAACTGATAAAGGTGGATTTAATAAGTTACCAGCTGAAGCTTTAGAAGCTTTACAAAAAATCGTTAGCGAATTAAAATAATAACTATTAATAGTAAAATGATTTCACCAATCATAAAACAATGCAATTCACCAATAAAGGCTACCTTAACAGGTAGCCTTTTAAATTGTATATATTAATTATTTTTTTTAGTCTTTTTATATTTAATTTTATTAGTCTTCATTCTTTGGAAATAATCATTGATTCCGCCTACACCCTTTAAGAAAACTTTCATTTCCTCTTCGTCAAGTAGAGCCATTATATCTTTTATCATATTTTTATGGAACCTTGCATGATGATGATATACCTTCAATCCTAAATCTGATAATGAAATGAGAACGACTCTTCTGTCTTTGGTACTTCTATTCCTATTAACATAACCTTTTTTAACTAAATTATTGATTGCAATAGTTAATGTCCCCACAGTTATTTCTAGATCTTTGGCAACAGCTGACATATTTCTACCATTTTCCAATCCTATGGCTTCAATAATATGCATATCTGTAATGGAAATATTACTAAACTCATCAGTTATAAGTGCTTTCTCTTCAATTGTCATAATTTCATTAAACATATTCACTAGTAAATAATTTAAAGTTTCATAAGTATTTTCCATATCTCACCTAACCTTGTACCATAATATAATCGAAGTATATAATAAATACCAAGTATTGTCAAACCTGTATTTAAAGAACTCCAATAAAAACTATTTTTAATTTCTATTTTTACATATAATAAATTTAATATGTTTTATCTCTTTTATTATACTACCCTTTAATATATCATTTAACCATAGTTATATAAAAGGCATTGTATGATAAAAAAATTATGTTTAAAAACTTAATTATAGTATCTATTAAATTAGTTCATCAACTATTTGGGGAAATTTAACAAAAAAAAATATATAACTTTTTAAATCTTTTTTCCATATGGCTACGTTTATAATAAGGGTGAGAAAAATGCATACTGATGAAATGTTAATAAAAAAAATTATATCTGGTGATGAAGAAGCATTAAATCTATTAGTTAAAAAATATTATAACTTAGTATATGGATTCGTCTATAGAAAAACAGGTAATTATCATATGTCTTATGACATTACTCAAGAAATTTTTATAAAAATGATTAAATCCATAAAAAAATATAAACATAAAAATAACTTTGTTAATTGGTTATTGAAAATAGCTGTAAATCATTGCAATGATTTTTATAGAAGCAATAAAAATAAAGACCACGTACCCTTAGATAATTTCTATAGCTTAGAATCAACTAGTGACCCCCATAAAGAATGGCTTGATAAGGTTGACTGTGAAGTTATTAGAAAACTTGTACTAACTTTACCTGACTACCAAAAAGATGTAATTATACTTAGATTCTATAATCAATTAAAATTCAGAGAAATAGCGAATATTACTAAATGTAGCGAATCTACTGCTAAATCAAGATATCGCCAAGGACTTACTAGGTTAAAACTATTAATAAAGGAGGAGAAACACTTTGAATGAAAAACCTAATGACAAATATGAAAAAATAATTCTTGAATCTATGAAAAAATCAGTGATAAATTATCCTGATAATACACAAATCGATACAACCATTAATACTCTTAAACAATATATGCCTAAAAGATTAAACGACAAAAAAAGCAAAGAAAAATTACCTTTATTACTAAAATTGAAAAAAGATATCTCACAGGTAAGTCCATTATATTGGTTACTAAGCCTTACCATATACATTATAGGATTATTATTCACATTAATATCAAGCAACCCTTATATAACCATTAGTTTCTTCTCACCTATACCATTTATAATCATGTTTTTTGAAGATATCAAGAGTAGAGAACAGAATGTATTAGAAATGGAACTGGCATGTAAATATTCTCCACAAGTAATTATGTTGAATAAACTGATAACCATCATATTTTATAACTTAATAATTATGTCAATCATTACTTCAATCATATATCATGTGGTACCAGATACAATGTTTTTCAATCTATTAATTACTTGGCTAACACCCATGTTAATTGTAAGTAATATAACTTTATACCTTATAAAGAAAATTAGAACCAGTTTTGCATTATCTGCTATTTTACTAATATGGTTAGCAGTCATCATGTGGATTATAAATACACCTATTATAGTTGATAAACTTTATGAAATAAATACTTTTATTTACATTGGAATTATTATTATAAGTACTTTACTTCTAGTAGTTCAACTAAAAGACTATATAGAAAAAAATTCAGAGAGGAGTGTTCTTTTTGGAGCTTAAAATTGAGGGTATATCAAAAAATTATAAAAACAATACAGCACTAGATAATTTCTCCTGTCAGCTTGATTCAGGAATATATGGATTCGTAGGTCCTAATGGTGCTGGTAAAACAACATTACTAAGGATCCTAGCAACAGTCATCAAACCTACTAAAGGACGAATTCTAATTAATGGTGAAGATATTATACTTAACGAAGAAAATTATAGAGCCATAATTGGTTATTTACCTCAGAAACTAGGTTTTTATAGAGAATATACTGTCACAAGATTCTTAAACTATATCAGCAATCTTAAAGGAATTGATAAAAATCTATCAAAAGAGAAAATTGATAATTTACTAAGGCTCCTTAACTTGAATCAGTATAAAGACAAAAGAATAAAAACATTATCTGAAGGAATTAAACAACGCATTGGTATTGCCCAAGCTTTACTTAATAACCCTAAAATACTAATATTTGATGAACCAACATTGAACCTGGATCCGAAAGAAAGGATTAATTTTAAAAACTTGATATCTAGGCTTTCATCAGACAAAATTATTATTATATCAACACATATCATATCAGACATTGAATGTTTATCAAAAGAAATTATATTAATTAAAAATGGGGAAAAGATAATACAAGATACACCTATGGAAATCCTTAAGCCTATTGAAAATAGAGTATGGGAAGCTATAGTTAATGAAAAATCTTTATTAGAGTTACAAAACAAATATCTAATTACTGATATTAAAAATAATGGTACTGACATTAAGATAAGAATTATATCAGATATAAAACCTCAAGTGAACTTTCAATCGACAAATCCTGTATTAGATGATTTATACATGTATTACTTTGGAGAGGAGGATAATTAATTGTTTACACTAACTAAATGTGAGCTAAATAAAATTTTTCAAAAAAAGATTATTTTTATAGCATTGTTTATATTTATTATTCTAAGCAGCATAAATATATATAATACTTTTCAGGTATATAATTACGATCTATATACTATTCCAGATAATCTACAAAAATCTGTGACTCAAAATATATATGAAAATAAGATTAAAAATATTAAAGATGGATATATTTATTTGAATCTAACCGATGACGAAAAAAAAGTAATAAACACTAACCATGCAATTTTTAACGCCAAAAATAATTATGATTCATTAATTATTGAAAAGAATTCACTAAAAGGCAACTTGAATGATATTTTAAACAAATCTACATTTGATTATAGAAATACCAAGTTACAATATAAAATGTTCAATGAAATTCCTAGACCTTATATTTTTAATGAACACGGTTGGAATGAGGTAGCACATTATACTACTCAAAGTGGAATGCTCTATGTGTGTATTTTAATAATTTTAGGCATATCTACAGCTGTTACCTCAGAATATAGTACTTATATGGACTCTATCATTAAAAGCAGTAGAAAAGGCAAGAAACAGTTCATAACTGCTAAAATATATGCTGCTTTAATATACACTATCATTGTTTCACTTATTTTTACTATATTTAACAGCATTCCATATTTAATGGCTCTAGATACCTATGGCTATGATATACCAATACAAAATATATACGACTTCATGCTATCGCCTTATTCATTAACCATTGGTCAATATCTAGTAGTGCAATTTTTAGTACATTTAGCAGGTGCTATAATATTTTCATTAATTGTATTACTTGTATCCACATTATGTAGATCAATGCTTACATCCATATTTTTATCAAGTTCTATATGGGCATTGCCATTAGTCATTGAACAATATACATATGTAGATGGAAATACCCCAGGCATAATTGACTTTTCTCTTACTAATATTATTAAAGCAGCACCCTTATTTAGGACTTATAAAACCTACAATATTTTAGGATATCCAATTCTATATCCTTATCTGGTAATAGGTATTTATATATTACTTGTGCCAATAATATTGTACTTGATTTATTATTCCTTTAGAAACAAACATGTACAGTAGCTATAAGATCAGGGGAGTATCTAACATAGCGTTTTAACTAAAGAATAATTAGCATACATTTGACTAGACTTTTTTGATGAAGGGAGAAATATTATGATAATAAATCCATATAAAAATGGAGTTGGTAAGATTAAATCTTACCTAGAAAAAAAATATCCTAAGGCACTAGAAAAACATATTCTACCAAAGAGTGTATATGTATTTGATCGCCTTTTTAACCATAAAAGTAAAAAATTAGCAAAGAAGTATCTTTCTATGAAGGAATTTCCTATCTTTCAAACTATTGAGGTTGAAACAATCAATAGATGTAATGGTAGTTGTGCTTTTTGCCCTATCAATAAACATATTGACCCTAGGCCTTTTAAAATAATGGATGAATCACTTTTTACTTCTATTATTACACAACTTCGTGAAATCAATTATTCAGGTAGTTTTGGATTATATTCTAATAACGAGCCATTATTAGATAAAAGGCTACTTGATTTATTAAAACGTTCAAGAGAAACATTACCTAATGCTGAATTATATTTATTCACTAATGGTTCATTACTAACTATTGATAAATTTGTGGAAATGAGAAAATATTTAGATAAAATAATAATTGATAATTATAATGATAAATTAGAAGTTAACGAGAAAGTAAAAATAATTGATGACTATAACGAAAAGAATCCATCTGACTGCAAAGTATATATTTATCTTAGAAAAGAGAATGAAATATTGACTAATAGAGGTGGACAAGCAAATAATCGTACAAAAAGTAAACTTAAGTTAAAATCAGCCTGTATGTATCCTTTTGAGCAAGTAGTGGTTCGTCCTGATGGTAAACTAAGTTTGTGTTGTAATGATGCCACAGGTAAAATTACTATGGGCGATTTGACAAAAGATAAACTTATGGATATTTGGCGTGGGGAAAAATATCAAAACCATAGAAAAATGATGTTAAAAGATAGAGGTCTTCATCATATGTGTAAAAATTGTGATGTAGTAACACCAAAATTTGATTCTGGATCAACTTTCCATATCAAAAATATATTTAAGATGCTTACAAACAAAAATAAATCCATCAATAAATAATAAGTTATATACCTAACACACTATAATCACTTGTAACATAATATTTATTATAATCATTTATAGGGTGATACAATGAAATATACGATTAAATCAGGTGATACATTAGCAAAGATCAGCTATCGTTACAAAACTTCTTTAAAAAGTATTATTTATGCTAACAACATAATTAATCCAGACACCTTGAATGTTGGAGATATTATTATTATACCAGATGAAGATGATAATCCATTTTCAATTGAAATAGTATTAAAAGGTAGAATCCTAAAACTATTAAGTAATAATAAGGTTATGAAACATTATCCAGTAGCTATTGGTAAACCTTCTACTCCAACTCCAAAAGGTTCTTGGAAAATAATAAAAAAAGGATTATGGGGAGATCAATTCGGCGGATATTTCATGCAGCTAAGTGTTCCTTGGGGTATTTATGGAATACATGGCACTAACAAACCTTGGTCTGTAGGTACAAGAGCTAGTAATGGTTGTATACGTATGTATTCTAATCAAGCAGCAGAGCTATATTCAATTATTCCTATAAATACCCCCGTTTTAATATATTGATTGATTAACCAAAAATGCTGTAAGTTATTATTACAGAAGCGATTATACCAGCTAAACTAACAAGTAAAGCCCCAGTTAATGTATATCTAGTCTTCTTAATCTTAACTGTCATAAAATATACGGATAATGTATAAAAAACAGTTTCAGTACACCCCATCATAATAGATGTCATTCTCCCAATAAGAGAATCAGGACCATATGTCTTGAATAGATCCAGTATCAATCCTGTAGTGGCCGAAGATGAAACTGTTCTCATTAATGCGATTGGAACTAATTCAGAAGGGAAATTGATTTTGCTAGTTAATGGCGTTAAAACATTAGTAAGGACATCCAAAAATCCTGACGCTCTAAGTATCCCTACAGCTACCATGAGCCCAATTAGTGTCGGCATAATCTGTAGTACAATTTTAAAACCTTCCTTGGCTCCTATTATAAATGTATCATATACTTTAACATCATTTAATAATCCATAACCTATAATAAGAACAAATACAAGGGGAATTATAAAATCAGAAATCATAAGCACAAATTTCATTTTCTACTCACCTTCATCATTATTTTTGCGAAGATAACTCCTACTAAGGTAGATACAAGTGTTGCTAATATGGAGGGTCCTATGATTTCTGCTGGATTTTCTGAACCATATTGGGCACGATATGCTAATATGTTAACTGATATTAATTGAACCGAAGAAATATTTATTATTAAAAATGTACACATTGCTGTACTAGCTGTACTCTTATCTTTATTTAACTTCTGCAATTCTTCCATTGCTTTTAGTCCTGGTGGTGTAGCTCCCCAACCTAGTCCAAGCATGTTAGCTATAATATTAGTAGCAATATATCTCTGTGCTGGATGATTATCGGGTACTTTTGGAAACAAAAATCTGAGTATAGGTCTCATCTTTTTTGTTAAACCTTTAATAAGCCCAGATCTTTCTGCAATCTTCATAAGCCCAGTCCACATGGCTACAACTCCAACCAACATGATACATAAATTAACAGCTTCTTTTGATGACTCTATCGCTGCTTCTGTTACCTCACCCATTTTTCCATTGAATGCACCAAATATTACTCCTATCAATATCATAAATGCCCATAAATAATTAAGCATAACTTACTCCATATACAATCTTTTAACTATTTATATGCAAGTGAAGTATGCTTTATTTCAATATGCACTTAAATTAATTTCTTATTCTTTTATAGTTTTTTGTACAGATAGACAATGAATAAGATTAACATAACAATAGAGATAGTTAATAAATTAATCTTAATTCCAAAATCATCATTTATCATACTAAATAAATATAAACCCCTTGTATATTTACCAAATGTAAACATATCAAACATATAATAGACAAAAGGTATAATATACCCTACTGTCCTCTGACCTGATATGTAAGCTGAAACCATACCTATAACCCCTAGGTATAATGCAGTTATAAAACTACCATGAACACAGTTAAAAAAATTAAATTCCCCTCCAAAAATTTTCTCAACACTAAATACCATCAATATAATTAAATACATCCCAATCATATAGGAAATAACTCTTGAAATGACAATCATACAATGTGGCACTTTTCTTATATAAGTTAACTCATATACCTTACTCTCTTTTTCAAATCCCGCTAAATGAGTAAATAATAGTACACCTAATGGAGTTAGAAGATATTCTCCAAGACAAATCGGTGTAAAATTAAGAGTTTGTGATACGTTTAATGCAAAAATAATTAAAATAGCATATAAAATACTAAATATCAATATTCCCTTTGGGAGTGTCCTTATGTTATAGCTATATATACCTGCTATATGTTTAATTTTTTCCACAGATATTACCTCTTTTCCTCTCAAATATCCATATTGCTCCTATTAGTATTACTACAGAAACAGCTACTGTAACTATTCTATTAATCATTATATCATTAGCCACTTTTTGATATTCAGATAATGTAGAAACATGATTATATCTAATTATATATTTACTAACATTATATTGACTGTTACTAAATGGCATACTGTAATTCCAATAAACAAATTGAACTATTATAGGTAAAATACCGTTGCCAGATACTATCTGTAGAAGATATGCCAATGAAGTTACTATCATTATTGTTGGTAGAATCCATGTTATAGATATCTTAATAAAAGCAAAATAGTCAATATTACCATAATGATTAGCAAAATATATAGTTGAATAACCTGCTAATACCAATACAACAATCAACATTAAAAAAACATTACCTATATATTTACTTAATACATATTTTATCGAAGAAATCTTTTTAGTATAAATAATCTCATATGATTTATATTTTCTATCTCTAATTAACGTAAACGCTGCTATAAAAACTGCAAAAAAACCAACAGCTATTCCTATGTAATCAGCAAATAATCGTGCATAAGAACCTGTAACTTTTTCTTCTGTGGCTATTTCTTCTTTTCTTCTGATTGTCTCTTCAAATAATATTTTCTTAGCTACTAGATTTTTAATCTTATCATCCTTATACATATTTATATGACTAAGTTCATTATTGAGCTGTTGCAATATATCCTGATATTCTTGCTCTGATATATCTTTTTCTTCTAATTCTTTTTTTACGGTTGATATTAATTTCAGCTGTTCATCATTCAAATCTTTTCGTTCAACTACAGCTAAATTTGATAAAACTGCAAAGTTGTTATTTTTCTCATCATTATCTAATAAACTATGTAACATATCTAGTTTTTGAGTAAAACATATATTTAATTCATCTTCTCTATCGCTTGCGTAAAAAATAGAACCTTCAGCTAATATATCAGTTGGGGATTTGGAATACATGTCTTCCATATTTATGTCTCCCACAAACTGTGTTATATAAAATAACACAACAGAAACACAGAAAATGCCAAAGGTAATGCTTTTCAATTGATATTTAATTTCTTTATTAACTAATCTCAAGAACATTTTCATCTACCTCCTGCATCAAACTCATATAAGCATCTTCTAAAGTGGGGTTAGCAGGCTGAGCACCTTTTGGTTTAATCTCTGATATAATTTTCAGATTTGCTTTATCCTCTTCTAATACTGTTGAAACGACTACATACTCATTCTTAACTTCATCCAAATCGTCTATATCTACAAGAAGTTTCCATACTCTATCCTTACCAATCTTAACAAATTCACTAACCTTTCCATTATACTTTATATCACCTTCTTTGATTACTGTAAGACTACTACAGCTTAATGCGATATCTTCAACTATATGTGTAGATAGAATGATAACTTTGTCTTTACTAAAATCTGATAATAGATTACGGAATCTTATTCTTTCTTCTGGATCAAGTCCTGCTGTTGGTTCATCCACAATTAACACCTTTGGATCATTTATAAGAGCTATTGCAATGCCCAATCTTCTTTTCATCCCTCCTGATAATGCTTTTACTTTTATTTTTTTACATGTTTCAAGATGTACTTCTTTTAATGAATATATAATTTTTGATTTTGTGGGTTTGATATCTGATAATAAATAAAAGTACTCTATTATCTCATATACCGACATATTAGGATATAGAGAAAATTCCTGTGGCAAGTATCCTATTATTTTCCTAACTTCTTTTTTATTTTCAATCTTAATACCATCATAGGTTATTTCTCCTGATGTTTTTGGTAATAAGGTTGTTAGAATTCTCATAAGTGTGGTTTTTCCTGCTCCATTAGGTCCAAGTAGACCATGCATGCCATTTTCTAATTCTAGGTTAATGTTATTGAGCACTTGTTTATCACTATACTTCTTGTCTAAATTTTTAATACATATCTTCATCTATTATCCTCCTGTATATCTTTCTTTCAATGATATTTTCATAATATAAAGCTACAATGAATAGTACTGCTCCACCTGATAAAATAGCAGTTAATTCGAATCTAAATAAAAAGATAATTATCATGATAATTAATGAAAAACATCCAAAAAGCTTAACCTTAACTCTTCTTTCTTTTTGTTTTATTAACTTTAAAGCTGCCTCAGCTTTCTCTTTTTGAATTCTTTCACATTCCATCCATCTTACTTTTTCCCATATTTCATTCATATAATGATTATGATTATTTTCCATATAATCAGCTCCTATATATCTTGATCTTTAATTTCTTACGTGCACGAAATATTATAGCTTTTATCTGTTTTTCTGTTTTACCAAGCACTATTGCAATATCCTTATAATTAAGATTTTCATATACATATAGATATATTGCATATCTTTGTATTGGTTTAAGTCTATTTATAGTCTCATTTATAAGCTCATTTCTTTCTTGTTTTAGTATGATATTCTCGGGAGATGAACTATTTATTATCTCAAAATCACCAAACATTTCTCTTTTATTTTTTCTAATATAGTCTATTGACTTATTCTTTATAATTGAGAAAAAATAGGACTTTATAGATTTATTCTTATCAATTCTATCTCTATATACGTATAATTTTGCAAAACTATCTTGTACAATATCTTGTGCCAAATAATTATCATGCACTATGTTCATTGCGAAATTTTCAGCTGATACTCTATAATTATGTACAAAATTCTCAAACTCATTATTATCACCTTGCTTTAGTAACTCAACATTAATTTCCAAGCTATTTGCCTCCAAGATATCTTTATAATAATTATTATAATTCATATATTAAAATATACTCTATAACTAATACGAATAAGTCTATAAAAAGTTACGTTATTATTTAATTCAATTTATATAATACAAAAAAATAGAGTTATCCAGTAATACATTTATTAACCTTAATCAGTATTAAAATTATTGTTAATAAATATCCTGTAACAACTCTATATTAATATAAGTTCAATAGATGTTTACATTCAATATATACATCTAGTTTATTTTATCTTCACCAAATATTTTCTTTCTCAACTTTCTACCTGTAGGTGTAGTTGCTATACCACCTTCTGCTGTTTCTCTTAGACTAACTGGTAACATTTTTCCTACTTTACCCATGGCTATCACTACCTCATCAAATGGTATTACACTTTTAATTCCCGCTAGGGTCATCTCTGCAGAAATCATAGCATTAGAAGTACCTATAGCATTTCTCTTAGCACATGGAGCTTCAACAAGTCCAGCTACAGGATCACATATTAATCCCATAAGGTTTTTTAAGGCTATTGCAGATGCATTTAGAGCTTCTTCAGGTGTTCCGCCTAACATTTCCACAATTGCCGCTGCTGCCATTGCTGATGCTGAACCTACCTCAGCTTGACATCCTCCTTCTGCTCCTGATAGACAAGCATTTTTACCAATAATAATACCTACCGCACCAGAAGTTAATAATCCTTTTACCACCGTCTCTTCATCTAAATCAAATTTTTCTTTTACCGCTAAAAGTACCGCTGGCAGTACTCCACAGGAACCTGCAGTAGGACAAGCAACAATTTTACCCATAGAAACATTCACTTCCATTACACTGAGAGCATAACTAATGGCCTTAGACATTGTTTGACCACAGATTGATTTATTATTCTCATAGAATTTCTTTAACTTTTTGGCTTCTCCACCAATCATAAAACCCTTTATGTTTTCCTCCTTTTCGTCCAAACCTTTTTCAATGGAATTTTTCATTATTTCTAAATTCTTTTTCATTCCATTGTATATTTCTTCTTTAGTCATAGAACTATTAATGCTTTCATTCAATATGGCTACATCATATATAGTCAAATTCTTTTCCTTACATATTGCTAATAGTTCTTTACCATTTTTATAATTCATTACATCACCCTTTCCCAAATAAAATATCTAAAGAATCAATTTATCAATTTTTGTTACATCATCCACATAATCTATTTTTTTAATATCCTCTATGACACACATTTCAATCTCTTCATCTGATTCTAAGATAAGTCTTGCATAATCTCCCTTGGCATCTCTATATAACTTCATGAATGCAATATTGACTCTATTTTTTGCTAATATGGATGTTATAGCCGCCATAATTCCTGGTCTATCTAAATGCTTTGTAATCAATGTAGTATATTCTCCATTAAAATCAACATCAAAATCATTTATTTTTATAATTGAGACTTTACCTCCACCAATAGACGAACCCATTACCATCATTTCCTGACCATTTTTTGAGAACATTTTAATCATTACGGTATTGGGATGAACTTCTCCTAAGTCTTTAGTATTGAATTTATATTTTATTCCTTTTTTTTCAACTATTTCATATGCATTCCTAAGTCTTTCATCATCTGGAAGAAAACCCATTACTCCTGATAACAATGCTTTATCCGTACCATGACCCAAATAAGTTTTTGAAAAAGACCCATGAAGAAAAAACCTTACCTCACTAATATCCTTACCAAAGATTTCTCTTGCAATATAACCAATTTTTGCTGCTCCAGCAGTATGCGAACTGGATGGTCCAATCATCACTGGTCCAATAATATCAAAAATACTATATTCCATTTTTAAGTTCTCCTTTTGACAAATTCTAGATAATTATTACTTCTTTAACTATACCTTCTTTATTCCTATATTTCAACATTATATATACTATTATTTGCTTTATATATGATAATTAATACTCACTTTGTAATATTCGCCAAAAAAAGATTTTATTTACAAGATTATCCATTTTATTGACACTTATTACCTTTTGTGTTATTCTTATATAGGATAAACATAACGGTTTGAGGGGGAAATATTATGAAGTCAACAGGAATTGTTAGAAAACTTGATGAATTAGGTAGAATAACTTTACCAATTGAAATTCGTAGGAATTTTGATATCAAAGAAAAAGATGCTCTAGAAATTTATGTCGATAATGAACAAATCATTTTAAAAAAATATCAACCTGCTGATGTATTCACTGGTAATATGGATGATTTAATTGACTATTACGGAAAGAAAGTATCTAGACAATCAATTATGGAAATGGCCAAAATTGCTGGACTTAATGTAGACTAATTAAATATAACTTGAAAATAAAACTAACCCTCTAATATAGAGGGTTTCTTATTTTTATTATATAAATTTTATATATATTAGTTACTTTATCTATCTAATTTTATCAAATAATTATATATATCCCTTTTTGAAGTACCTCTATCTTTCGCTACCTGTTTCATAGCATTTTTTTTATCTAGTCCTTCTTCAATATATTTATTATAGTGTTTTTCTATTGAAATATTTTCCCATTTTTCGATTTCTTCATTTCGTAAGTCTTCTAATGCTCTACCTTCAATTATAAGTACAAATTCTCCTCGTGGAAGTTCCGTACCATATTTATTAACAGCTTCATCCAAAGTAGTGTTATCTATTTCTTCAAATTTCTTGGTTAACTCTCTAGTGATTGAAATATCTCTATTCCCTAAAGATTCTAGTAATTGTTTCAACGTTTGTTTTAACCTGTGAGGTGCTTCATATAATACAATGGTTCTATGTTCATTTTTTAATTTTTTTAATATATTGTTTCTATCTTTTTTATCATGAGGAAGAAATCCTTCAAAAACAAAACTTCTAGTTGACCGTCCCGAAAGAATAAGGCCTGTTATCAATGCTACTGCTCCTGGTGCAGAAGTAACTTCAATATCATTCGTTCTACATAGTCTAACTAAGTCTTCACCAGGATCTGAAATACCAGGTGTTCCTGCGTCAGTTACTAAAGCAATAGTTTTACCTTCTTGCAATTTTTTTATAAGATATGGACCTTTTTCAATTTTATTATGCTCATGATAACTGGTTAATGATGTATTTATATTGAAATGATTCAATAGCTTCCTTGTATGCCGTGTATCTTCTGCGGCTATTACATCAACTTCACTTAAGATTCTTATAGCTCTATAGGTTATATCCTCTAGATTACCAATGGGTGTAGCTACTAGATATAATTTTCCTGACATATTCTCATTCCCATCCCTTATTGATTATATCCATATATATCATATATTTCCTCTGTATATTTTCCAACTGATTCATATACAATTAATGGTGGTTCCATTTTTAACAAAGGTTTGCCATGTCTTACTGATTCGATTAGAATCATATTAGGTTCTTTATTTATATAAGGATGAACTAACCTTATCCTCTTTGGTTCTAATTTATATTTTTTTAATATTACAATTATCTCTGGTAATCTGCTTGGTCTATGTACCATATAAAATCTTCCCCCTACTTTTAATAAGGAAGATGTATTTCTTATAACATCATCTAATGTACATAGTATCTCGTGCCTTGCTATAGATTTAGGTCGTAAATCATTTTTTAGACCATTTTTATTATTCATATACGGTGGATTAGAAGTTATGACATCAAAACTAGATAAAGGAAACAGCTTTTCTGCTTCCTTTATATCTCCTTTTACTATGGTAATTCTATCCTCTAAACAGTTAAGTTTAACACTTCTATCAGCCATTTCTACGCTTTCTTCTTGAATCTCTAATCCAGTAAAATGTTCTCCCTTTGTTTTGGCTTCTAACAATATGGGAATGATACCCGTACCAGTACCTAAATCAAGAACTTTTTCATTTTCTTTGACAACAGCGAAACCGGTTAATAATACTGCATCTATTCCAAAACAAAATTTTCCAGTATTTTGTATTATCTTATATCCATTTCTATGAAGATCATCTATTCTTTCGCCTTTATTTAGTTCCATTCTATCTACTCTCTCTTCATCTTACCTTCTTTACGTTCTAGGTTCTGTAATTCTTTTAATTCTTCTTTTTCTTGTTCTGTTATTTCTTCACCTTCAGCACCACGTTTTTTACATACTTTGAATTTTAATTCATTTACTTTGTATTGTAGTATTTCTGGATCTCCATCATCTTTTCTGACAATCAATCTTACAAGCTGTCTAAGAACATTAACACCTAATACTTCTCCTTTTTGTCCCTCTGGAGTAATTACTTTATCTCCCACACTTGGTAGATGTTTATTAAGATATTCATATGTTGATTCTTCATATTTAAGACAACACATTAGTCTTCCACACACACCTGATATCTTAGTTGGATTAAGAGATAGATTCTGTTCTTTAGCCATTTTAATTGATACCGGTTGGAATTCACATAAGTGTGTATGACAGCAAAGAGGTCTTCCACAAATACCAATACTACCTATCATTTTTGTCTCATCTCTAACACCGATCTGTCTCAATTCTATTCGAGTTTTAAATATAGCAGCAAGGTCTTTAACTAATTCTCTAAAGTCAATCCTTCCATCAGCTGTAAAGTAGAATAATACTTTATTGTTATCAAAAGTGTATTCTACATCAATTAGTTTCATCCCTAAACCATGTTTACTTATTTTTTTAACACAGATATCAAAAGCTTCTTTTTCTTTTGATCTGTTTTTTTCCTCTTTTTTATCATCCTCTGGTGTAGTAATTCTTATGACACTTTTGAGCGGCTGTATTATCTCATCATCAGTCACTTCTTTGATTCCTACTACAACATGTCCATATTCTATTCCTCTAACTGTCTCTACAATAACATTTTGTCCTTTTTCTACATTTAGATTATTAGGATCAAAATAATATATCTTACCTGCCTTTCTAAACCTGACACCGATTACTTTTATCATATTAATTCTCCTTTGTTTGTAATATCATCATCTCTATAACTAATCTGAAATTTGCATTTTGTTTTAATAAATTTTTAGCTTCACTAATATTCTCAATCATTACACTTATTCTATTATACGATAAAACCTGTGCTTGTTTCAACAAGGTTCTATATTTATCTCTGTTAATTATATACATCTCATCATTTATCTTCTTAACAATCAGCAAGTCTCTAAACCAAGTCATAAGTAAATCTAGAAAATCTTGTATTTCATCTTTATGATCTTCAAATTTCTGACTAACCTCTAATAATTCATAATCATCACCTTTGATAATAATATCAACAATACTAATCATACTTTCTCTCATATCAAAAAATTCAGTTGATGAAGCTAAATCTTTAGCTTTACCTATTATTCCTTGTGCAAAAGAAGTTATTAACTCACTTCTATAATCCGGTATTTTTAACGTTTCCATGACATAATTCATTACTTTATCTGGCATAATAGGTTTTAGTTTTAAAACAACACATCTAGATATTATTGTAACTAAAAATTTACTGATATTATTTGATAGTAATAGTATTACCACATATGATGGAGGTTCTTCAATTGTCTTCAATAATGCATTTTGTGCCTGTTCTGTCATAGTATCTGCATTATCCACAATATATATCTTATGAGCGTATTGATATGGTTTAATATTTATATCTTGATTAATCTGTTCTCTTATATCGTCAACACCAATACCTGTTTTCTTAGTTTGTTCTACATAGATTACATCTGGGTTATTTAATGAATCAAAAGTCCGACAAGATATACATTCATTACAAGGTGTAATTCCTTCTTTTTCACATTGAAGTGTTTTAGCAAAGGTATTGGCTATAAGTTTTTTCCCAATCCCCTTTTCTCCGTCAATTATATATGCATGAGATATTTTATTAGTTCTTATAGCACTTTGTAAATGGCTTATTATTTCATTATGCCCAACTATTTCATCAAAAGTATACATTTATATTTCCTTCCCAATCAACTAACTTACATTCATCTCTAGATATTATTATTATACACCGTTTTGGGACATAATTTATAGGATTATTTATATTATAGCAAATAATTAGTCCAAATTTTTATGGTTTTATATATTATTATTAACATAAACTTATCTATTTAAAAAAGTTATCCTCAATCTATTAATTTTAACCCTATAACTCAAAAGAGCTGTCTCATTATACATTTATGTCAATATAGTATTAAAATAACAACAAAAATGTTTATGAGACAACTCTTTTATTTGAAATAAATATATTAGAATCTATAACTTAGAATACTTTTATAATCATTTATAAATTAAAAAAATAAATATCATGTTAATATATCTAATAGTAGTCCACTTATCTCATCTACATGTCCTAGTATATTAAGATTATTCTTTTCTTCTTGTATTAATTCTCTTGCTAAATCATCTAGATTCTTATCTACTAATTTTACTATCCCGTATACTCTATGTCTTCCACGTCTATCCAAAAAGTTTTCTCTTGAAAATTTGTGAGAATGGGTTACTACTTCATTAACAAAGTCTTTGATTAATTCTCTATATCTTTTCATATCTTTTACATCCATATGCTTAGCAATTTTTTTGCCTTGCTCTGTAATATCATTAATCATTACATTTAATTTTTCTTGAAGTGATGATTCGTCTATTTTACTTAGTAAGGTAAATTTAAATTCTTTACTATTATTATTATCAATCTTACTAATACTATCATTCATATCTGGCATTTTTACGTTATTTACTTTTAAATCCATAGTAATATCTCCCATCTAAAAAAAATTAATTTATCTTTTGTATTGATTCCTTATTAATCTAGCTCTTATATCTTAAAATATTGGTCCACATCAATAACGAATACTGTAGCTCCTCCAACTGTTACTTCAATTGGGTATGGCAAATAACCATCTGGCATTCCAGCAACTGGTGGGTTCAGTAATGACATTTGTTTATTAGTCTTACACTCTTTTTTTATTATTCCTATTGCTTCATCTACTTTTTCTTTTGGCACACCAATAAGTATTGTAGTATTGCCAGTCTTCAAAAAACCACCTGTACTGGCTAATTTAGTAGCCATAAAACCAGCTTTATTCAGTCCCTCAGTTAATCTATGTGAGTCTTCATCATGAATTACTGCTATTATTAATTTCATAAGATCACTCCTAAAATTTAATTTTATAAGATAAAATGTATAAATAGTCTAATTGCCATTAATTTATTATATTATATGATTAATATCGGATAAATATAGATTTTTATTTAGAATATGGAGATATTATATTAACTTCACTTTTATAATTAATTAATATTTTCAGATATTTATTTATTATAATTATACCTATTATTAATCATCTGTTCAATAGTATTTATTATTTCACTATGGATATTTTCTATAGATTGAGATGCATCTATATTTTTTATTCTATTAGGGTGCAATTCCGCTAATTTTTTATAGCCTTCACATACTTTTTTATGAAATTCGAATTTCTGTAATTCTAATCTGTCTAACTCTCTTTGATCCTTTTTACGTTTTAATCCTTCTTCAGCATCAATATCTAACAGAATTGTTATATCTGGTTCTAGTCCACTTGTTGCGTATCTATTAATTTGCTCTACATTATTAATTCCAAGACCTCTAGCATATCCTTGATAGACTACAGAGGAATCAACAAATCTATCACATATAACTATTTTTCCCTCTTCTAGTAAAGGTTTTATGTACTGTTCTACATGTTGTGCTCTTGATGCAGCATATAAAAGTGCTTCTGTCATATCTGACATTTCCATATAATCTTTATTTAATATTATATCTCTTATGGATTCACTTATAATTGTTCCACCTGGTTCTCTTGTAAACACAAATTCATAATTGTGATTTTGTAAATAATTTTTCAATTGTTCAATCTGAGTTGATTTCCCTGAGCCATCTGCTCCTTCTATACTAATAAATAGTCCTTTCATTTTACACCTCGTCAATTATATTAATTGTTTTACATCCTTTATTATCTAGCCCCATTATTTCTATACCCAATTCTATATATCTATTAATTAGGTTGATATTTTCTTTTGTAATGATTTCACCTGGAACAATTAGAGGTATTCCTGGTGGAAAAGGTATAACAAAATCTCCTGATATCTTACCAATAGAGTTTTTTAACTGTATTTGAATTTTATTTTTATTAAATGCATCTTTCGGGTTATAGTGTGTTAGGGCATTATTTATTATATCATATTTTCTGCACTTTATATGATTATTTCTTAGTTTACTATCTATTTCTATCAGTGACTTCACTAATTTATCAAACCCGTATTTACTATCGCATATTGTAGTCATCGCTATAATATGATTTATACCACTCAATTCAACTTGTATATTATATTTATCCCGAAGAATTTTGTCCAATTTCATTCCAGTGATATTAGTATCTGTACAATCTATGACGATTTTAGAATAATCCATATTCATTATTTGCTTATTACCTATTATTTCATCATCAATTAAATGTAAATTTTTTAATTGAGCCTTCAATTTTTTCCTACAAAATTTTAATAGTTCTACATATTTGTCAAATAACTTAACTCCTTTAGTATCGATTATATTTCTACAATTGTCGAGACTAGTCATTAATATGTATGATGGACTACTAGTTTGAAAGATAGACAAGGCATTTTGTAATTTATTAGTATCTACTCTATCATTTTTGATATGTAACATAGCACTCTGAGTAATGGATGGTAACGTCTTATGAGCACTTTGAATAACTATATCAGCACCTTGTTGTAACGAAGTTTTTGGAAAATAGTCATGGAATTTAAAGTGTGAACCATGAGCTTCATCAATCATTAATATCTTATTGTATTTATGGGTTATTTTTGATATTGCAGCAATACTGGATACAAAACCTTCATAAGTAGGGCTTGTAATAATTACAATCTTTATTTTCGGATTCTCTTTCAGTTTCTGTTCAATATTGGTAGGATTAATCCCACCAATTATACCGTTATCTAGTATTTCTGGATAAATATATATAGGAACTAAATTATTGATTAGAATAGCATTATAAACGGATTTATGGCTATTTCTAGCAATTAATACTTGGTCTTTTTCTTTACATACGGAAGTTATAGCAGAAATAATACCTCCTGTACTACCGTTCACTAAAAAATAAGTCTTATCTGCACCAAAAGTCTTCGCTGCTTTTTCTTGAGCCTCGTTTATTATACCTGAAGGATCATGTAGATTATCGGTTCCTCTTACTTCTGTTACATCTATCTTAATCATATTTTTCAAATTAAATTTTCTACCTAACTTATGTCCTGGCATGTGGAAAGGGTAAATTCCTTTTCTATATTTCATTAGTTGATTATAAAGTGTTATTTTTCTCATGAATAATCTCCTTTTTTATTTATTAAAGGAATGCTTATATTTATTCTATCTTATCAACAGAAAAAGGTAAAATCATAAAAATTGTTAACAGTTTTTTGTATTTATAATAAATTTGTTGATAACATTTATTTTCTTTATAGAGTACTTATTCTTATACTATTTTATTATACACTAAAAAATCGCCTATTATTATAGACGATTTTTTAAGTGAGCCACCCGGGACTCGAACCCGGGACACCTGGATTAAAAGTCCAGTGCTCTAGCCGACTGAGCTAGTGGCCCAAATATATAAAGTTTTTATGGTGCCCAGAGGCGGAATCGAACCACCGACACGAGGATTTTCAGTCCTCTGCTCTACCGACTGAGCTATCTGGGCATATTATTGGTTGCGGAGAGAGGATTTGAACCTCTGACCTTCGGGTTATGAGCCCGACGAGCTACCAGACTGCTCCACTCCGCGTTATTATTAACAGCAAAAATATTGGTATTACTATTAATTAAGTGGAGGGAGAAGGATTCGAACCTTCGAAGGCGGAGCCAACAGATTTACAGTCTGCCCCCTTTGGCCACTCGGGAACCCCTCCATTGCAAGCCGACGATCGGACTTGAACCGATAACCTGCTGATTACAAGTCAGCTGCTCTGCCAATTGAGCCACGTCGGCATTTATTTTCATCCACTTTATAATATTTTTTGTTATTTTTATAAAAATTATTCTATTATAATCTTTATAATATATGTAAATACTAATTGGATTATTATCTTATGCACGTTACCGTGCTATATGAAATTCCTAACTTATAGTAAAGGAATTTGATTTAGTGGGCGCAACAGGGCTCGAACCTGTGACCCCCTGCTTGTAAGGCAGGTGCTCTCCCAGCTGAGCTATGCGCCCTGGGAATATTATATTAATCAATTAGTTTTTACAACTAACGACCCAGAAGGGACTCGAACCCTCGACCTCCGGCGTGACAGGCCGGCGTTCTAAACCAACTGAACCACTGGGCCAGATTATTAAAACACTCAAAACAACACATTGCACAA
>NZ_BTPT01000074.1:0-27415 GCF_054408565.1 Vallitalea sediminicola | reverse complement strand
AAAAACTATATATATACCGCTAGGTTATTGCATTTAGTCATTTAAGCTCTTAATAACTCCTCTAATATCTTTCCATAAATCATATGAGGATTTTCTTTCCAATTATCACATATCTTTAAAGCATGTTCCTTAGATATAACATTTATCTTAATTTCCATAAGCAGATCTTTTTTCTCTTTTGCAATACATTTAACAGTATAATCTCCGTTTCTCTTAGGATAATATTCTGCTGTTATCTCAAACTCATCTTTTAACTCTAACTTTTTATCCTTTAGATAGTCAAGTATTTCTGTACAGATACTTTCAGGTATCCTATTCTCGAAATATTCTAAAGTTTGTTTACCATTTTCGGTAATAGAGTATCTAGTAGAGTGATTTATTACTTTAGTAGCTAATAAATTAGTTTCAACTAGTTCCGAAAAATACTGCTGTAGTGAAAAATAATTCATATATTCATGAGCTAATAAAAATTCTGAAATCTGAGTATATGACATTGACATATCTAACTTATCGATCATATAAAGAATAATTAACTTATTTACACTCAATTCATGATTTGAACCCTTCATATAAACCTCCTCAAAGCCGATCTAATATGTAATTATTTAAATATGTAATATTAGATAACCACAATATATAGTGGTAAGTATATATTTAAACACTTTATATATTAACAACTATTGTATATTAAAAAAAGAAAATAAACAAGTAGGTAATTAATATTAAATTGAATTAGAAAGCTATTTTTTTACCTTGCCATGTATTTTGCTCTCTAAATTCTTTTAATACAGTGTTCAATACTACTTTTTTATTACCACTCCAGAGAGGTTCAATTAATAGGTTCTTAGGTCCATCTCCTGTAATTCTATGAATAACTATATCAGGTGGAATAATTTCTATACAGGATATTAATAAATTGATATATTCATTCATTGAAAATATTTTGAAATTGTTCTTAGAATGATAATCCGCTAAATCCGTATGTTTCAATACATGTAACAACTGAAGTTTAATACCCCCGATATTTCTGTCACATATATATTTTACTGATTGAAGAACTTGATTTTTCGTTTCATTAGGTAGTCCTAATATCAGATGAACAACCACGTTAAGACCAGCTTTATTAAGCCTTGTTACAGCACTATCAAAACATTCTAGGTCATATCCTCGTCTAATGAATGATGCAGAAGAGGTATGGATTGTCTGTAAACCAAGTTCAACCCATACCTTTTTGGTTTTGTTAATATTGGCTAATAGTTTTATCACTTCGTTATCAAGGCAATCAGGTCTTGTAGCTATAGATAGACCAATTATATCAGGATGAGATATTGCTTCTCTAAAAAGTGCCTCTAAACGATTGATAGGGGCATAAGTATTAGTATATGCTTGGAAGTAAGCAATATATTTATTCCCTGTTTTTTTAGATGACAGTCTCTTTTTACCTTCTTCGATTTGGTCATATATTGATAATGATGCTGAAGAAGCAAAATCTCCTGAACCGCCTTCACTACAAAAAATACAACCTCTTGTATCAATCGTACCATCTCTGTTAGGACAAGTGAAACCACCATCTATTGCAATTTTATATATTTTTTCACCATATAATTCTCTTAAATAATAATTTAATGAATAATAGGGTTTATCTCCCCAAGTACTCATATTGTTTTTCAGTCCTTTCAAGTTTCTCTTTGGTATCTCTGATTTTTTTACATAAAAGTACTAATTTTTTCCATTCTTCCTCTGTTGATATATTCTTTACCATATCAATAAACTCTAATTTAATGTTAAATAAAACATTTTGTTTAACTAAAGCTTCATCACCATATTTTACATTCAGAATTTCTGATATTACATTAATAGTATCATCTGAAAGAGTACATGGCAAGTATAGGTAAATACTATTCAATATTGTTTCTATAGCATCATATTGTTTTTCGAAAGGATTTCCTTTGTTATTCTCAATATAGTAATTAAGAGAGTTAACATCAAAAAATATGACATTCTCTATTTCGGAGTAATCATAATTGATTAGTACGTCTCTAAATTCATTGAGTTTGATTTCTAGTTCTGTTTCGCTTATTATGTCAGTCATTTGATTCATCCTTTTATTTTTTTCTATATAAATAATATATGCTAAGAAAGATGAAATAAACAAACAAAAAAACCCACTTGATTACATTCATTGATATTAAAAAGAAAAAGGCTACTAGAACCTTTTTCCTTATCTCAATATAAAAAACATATTTGCTTTTCATAAATTTTTATAAAATTATTTTTTCTTTTTTAGACCATTTTTTGATATACTCATTTTTCTAAAAAGCAAGTATGAGTAAACAAATAAAGAAATAACTAAAATTGCTGAGATGCCTAAGCCGATATATAATATTAAAGGATTAGAAATGATTCCAGTCAATATAATGATTATACCTAAAATCATAAAAACATATCCACCATAGAAATGTGTTCTTTTCCAATTGGTTTCATCAGCAAGAGTCCAAGGTGTTTTGATTCCAATAAAATAGTTATGCCTAAATTGTGGCATATAATTACCAATAATAATAAAAAGAATTCCCACTAGTATTGGTACAAATAAGCCTACATTCATTTCTATACCAAAAGAAGCTATAATAGTAATCCAATTGATAATTATTAAAAATAGAATCGTATAGAATGAGAAAATATTATAAGCTTTTGAGTGTTTTTTATAATTTTCCCTTTTAGGGTCGATTTTTGGTAGGGTGTTCATTAATAGATATATTGCTAATGGTAATATACCAAGAATAATTGCCATATATTTAGGACCAGTATTATCTACTTCTCCATTAATACCCCAGTGTATAGGAATCATATCAGGTAGATAGAAATATGCTATACAAGTTCCTATAAATGATATAATACATAGAATGAGTGTTAGTTTAGGTTTCTTCATTATTATCATCCTTTCTGGTAAAATCATATATCCACTTTATCATGGATTGAAATGATGTAGTATTTAATGAATATATTATATTTTGTCCTTGGCGCTCTGTAAAAACCAATTTAGAATTTTTTAAAATATTTAAATGATGGCTGATTGATGGTTTACTAATATTAAAGCAATTAGCAATATCACCAGCAGTCATATCTTTTTCATATAATAATTCCAATATTTTTCTTCTTGTAGGATCAGATAATGCTTTAAATACTTCGTTCATCAAATCACTCCTGTGTGTCATCATAACTCCTGTTTTCTAAAACATACAATTGATAATAACACAAATACTATAGTTAGTACAAGTATGTGCATAATATCTTTTATATAAATTTATATAGTTAGATAAATGTCTAAATAACTATAATATTAATATAGTATACTACTTCTAAGTTGTCAAGAAACTATCTATAATTAATTGGTCTATGAAAATATTTGTTGATATAGTATAATATTTAATAAGGAGATGTACTTGATTTGTATAATTTAATTCATATCTGGTGAGAGTTGTTATTGATTTTGCTAATAATGACTATATTAAGCATCCCCGTGACATATTTGCTGCAAATATATTAGGAGGTTTTTATTATGGAGAAGAAATATGTAATGTCACTTGATCAAGGAACTACTAGTTGTAGAGCAATATTATTTAATAAAAATGGAGATATTGTTGAAACTGCACAAAAAGAGTTTAAACAATTCTATCCAAAACCAGGTTGGGTAGAACATGATGCAATGGAAATTTGGGGTACGCAAAGTGGAGTTATGAGAGAGGTATTGGAGACGGCTGGTGTAAGTGTCAATGATGTAGCAGCTATAGGAATAACTAATCAAAGAGAAACTACAGTTGTTTGGGATAAGAATACTGGTAAGCCAGTGTATAATGCGATAGTATGGCAGTCAAGACAAACAGCAGATATATGTGAAGACCTAAAAGAAAAAGGGTTAGAAGATTATATTAGAGAAAATACAGGGTTAATTATAGATGCATATTTTTCAGCTACTAAAGTTAAATGGATTTTGGATAATGTTGAAGGTGCAAGAGAAAAAGCTAAAAATGGAGACTTATTATTTGGAACTATGGATACATGGTTAATCTGGAATATGACAAGAGGAGAAGTTCACGTTACAGAGTATTCTAATGCGTCTAGAACAATGTTATTTAATATACGTAAACTCCAATGGGATAATAAAATATTAGATGAATTGGACATACCTATCTCAATGATGCCAGATGTAAAACCTTCAAGTTATATATATGGCTACACTCATGAAAAGACATTAGGTGGTGCTAGAATACCTATTTCAGGAGCAGCTGGAGACCAACAGGCAGCTTTATTTGGACAAGGTTGTTTTGAACCTGGAATGGTAAAAAATACATATGGTACAGGAAGTTTCATTTTAATGAATACAGGTGATAAACTTATTAGTTCTAAGAACGGGCTATTAACTACAATTGCGTGGGGGGTGGATGGGAAAGTAGAATATGCTCTAGAAGGAAGTATATTCATTGCTGGTGCTTCCATTCAGTGGTTAAGAGATGAAATGAGATTGATATTCTCTTCAGATGAGAGTGAATACTTTGCTATGAAAGAAAAAGATTCAGGAGGTGTCTATGTGGTGCCAGCATTTGCAGGATTAGGGGCTCCTTACTGGGATATGTATGCAAGAGGTGCAATAGTAGGATTAACAAGAGGAACCAATAGAAATCATATAATAAGAGCTACATTAGAATCAATTGGTTATCAATCAAAAGATGTCATTAATGCAATGGTTGAGGATTCGGGGATTAAGATGGAGAGATTAAAGGTTGATGGTGGTGCTTCAGCTAATAATTTCCTACTACAATTTCAAGCGGATATATTAGGCGTAGTTGTAGATAGACCAAAAGTTATTGAAACTACTGCTCTAGGTGCTGCTTATCTAGCTGGACTTGCTGTTGGATTCTGGAAAAAGGATGAACTGAATAAAGAATGCGATATAGATAAGTCATTTAAACCTTTTATGGACAGTGAAACTAGAGATATAAAATATAAGGGATGGAAAAAAGCAGTAACCAGAGCAATGAATTGGGAAGAATAGGTAATATTACAAAAATATTACTGAAATAAAAATTATATTAAATAAATATAAAATTATTATTAAGAATATTATTATTGTATTTTTTTTCTGTAATGTATAAATATTAATAATGTATTTAATAAAAAATAAAGCTATTGAAGTTAAGGTAAGCCTTAAATCATAAGGGTTTTGAACAGTAAAATAACCACATGTCTCCATGTGGTTATTTTGATGAGGGGAGTATAAATAATTAATAAGGGGTTATATAGTGTATATGATATGTATCGTTCCTTAACAAAGAAGGGTAAACAACACAATCATATATTCACATTATAGTATATATTTTATATAATTTCAACAAAAAAATTAAATTTTTATTAAAAAAATAATAAAAAAATGTTTTATAGAAGGTATTCATATAAAAAAAGGCGTATTTTAGAGGTTTCGCCTTACATAATTTCCTCTATATCTAGATTCGTTTCATCTTGCATGTCAATCATTGCAATCCCAACATCTACAATAGGTTTTGATGGAGTCGTTTTATGAATAAAAACTATTCTACCCACTTCTCCATTAGATAATCTTACTTTTCTATGTAAATAGTTATAGGCAATATTTTCTAGAAATACAAATAGATATTTGGTATCTAGTAAGCCATAGGATTCTCGTTCAAATAATCTTATTACTTTGAATGGGGAAGTTTTTTTGTGATATGAACGAACTGATGTCATGGCATCATAGATATCTGCTATAGCAATTATTTTAGCAAAATCATTTATTTGTGAATCTTTTAGATGGGAAGGATATCCAGAGCCATCTATCTTTTCATGATGCATCAATATTCCCATTTTTATTTCTTCGGGATAATCAAGAGTTTTAATTAAATTGTACCCTATTTCAGGATGTTTTTCTATAATTGCAAATTCATCATCAGTTAATTTACCAGGTTTATTAATTATTTTGGTATCTATTGATAATTTTCCTATATCATGTAAAAGCCCTGCAACAGTCAAATTTTCAATATCTTGTTTATCTAGATGTAACCATTGACCGAATATATTGCATAGCATAGATACATTCAATGAATGGGAATATGTATATTCATCTACACTTCTTAAATGATTAAGAAAATTAAAAAGTTCACTTTTAGTTTTGAGAGCTTTAATTAAATCATTGCTCAGTCTGAAAAGATCTCTAATGTTAACATTTCCACCATTACTGATATCATCTAATTGTCTAGTTACTTTTTTCTTATTGATGTCATAGCTATCTTTGAATCTCAAAAACTTTTTGGTGAATTCATTATTATTAGTAATATTGTTAGAGTTATATTTAAGAGGAGCAGTATATTCTTTTATATCTACACTTAGTATTTGGTACAAATTAAATTTAAAGATATGATTTTGAGTAATGATAGTATTAGAGGGAATCAATATTAGTCCTTTAGATGTGATTACATCATTGGCAAGTTCCATACCAATTTCTAAATCGTGAATGCTTAATCTATTTATTTTAAATTCCATATCAATAAACCTCTTTTCAAATAAATTTTTACAGTTTATTTTTTTACATTATACCAAAATTTGCTAATTAATGAAATAATTTTTTGTACCTAATTTTAGATAATCTTATTATAAAATAAGTAAATAAATACTTTTTTTATATGCATAAAATATTTTTTATAACAAATAATATAACTGTAAGATGTAAATTTAAAAGGAGGTCTATTAAATGGCTAAGAGAAATAAATCAAAAAACATGAATAATGAGAACATGGAAAACAATATGTATAACGAAAATAGTAATAATTGCATGAGAAATGAAAACATGGAAAACAACAACATGGAAAACAACAATATGGAAAACATGAATAATATGAACAACATGAATAACATGAACAATAACAACATGGAAAACATGGAAAACATGGAAAACATGAATAACAGTATGTATGACAATAATATGAAAGACAAAAAAAATAAGTACAGCAAATAATATTTCTACTCCTTGGTATAGCTACTGGTATAAGTATCAGTAGCTTTCTAATGTATGACATCTTATCAAAATTAATCCTATTAAAGCTTAATTGCTTATAGGATTAATTTTTTTTTCATTTTTTAATTATATAGAAAAGTGTTATTTAATATTTAAAGTGAAAAGATATTGCATTTGTAATAGATAAGTACTAAAATGCTATGGGAACTAATATGGAAAATCATACTAAATTACTTTTGTGGATTAATCATATGAAATGTAAATAAAGTAAAAAGGCAAATGTAAGAAAGAAAGAGGAAGAACAATATGTCAAAATTAAAACCCAAATTATTTAGCACAATGAAACATTATTCAAAAGAACAATTATTAAGTGATATTACAGCTGGTATTATTGTAGCTATAATAGCATTGCCTCTATCAATAGCACTAGCAATTGCTTCTGGTGTATCACCTGAAAAAGGTATACATACTGCAATCATAGCAGGTTTTCTTATATCTTTTTTAGGCGGAAGTAGAGTTCAGATTGGTGGACCTACCGGGGCATTTATGGTTGTTGTTTATACAATTGTAGCAAAACATGGGATTGAAGGATTAATTATTGCCACGATGATGGCTGGTTTAATTATGATAATTATGGGTTTATTGAAATTAGGAAGTGTTATCAAGTTCATTCCATATCCAATAACAACAGGTTTTACTAGCGGTATAGCTTTAGTTATTTTTTCATCTCAGATGAAAGATTTTTTTGGATTCAAAATTGGTGAAGTACCTGCTGATTTTATTGGAAAGTGGAAAGCTTATTTTTCTGCAATGGATACTGCTAATTTATGGAGTGTAATAATAGGTGTTATAGCGTTATTGATTATTATTTTTTGGCCTAAGGTAAACAGGAAAATACCTGGAACATTAATTGCTTTGATAGTTACAACAGTAATGGTAATGATATTCAAATTAGATGTTGCTACTATTGGATCAAAATTCGGAGAATTATCTTCTGCATTACCTAGACCTCATATACCAAATATCAACATGGAAAAGATAAGTACATTACTAGGACCGGCTGTTACAATAGCATTTTTAGGATCTATTGAATCATTGTTATCAGCGGTAGTATCAGATGGTATGATAGGAAGTAAACATCGCTCTAACATGGAATTAGTTGCTGAGGGAATAGCCAATATGGCTTCTGGTTTATTTGGTGGAATTCCTGCTACTGGGGCTATTGCAAGAACTGTAGCAAACATTAAAAATGGGGGAAGGACACCAATTGCTGGGATAGTTCATTCTATAACATTGCTATTGATAATGGTTATATTTATGCCATTAGCTAAGTTGATACCCTTATCTTCGTTAGCGGCTGTACTTATTATGGTTGCTTATAATATGTGTGGATGGAGAGAATTCAAAGAATTATTTAAATCACCTAAAAGTGATGTTTTAGTACTGTTAATTACATTTTTTATTACAGTCCTAATTGATTTGGTAAAGGCGATTGAAATAGGTATTGTATTAGCATCGTTGTTATTTATGAAACGTATGGCAGATGTAACAAATGTGAAAGAAACAGTAATGGATGCATCTGAAGAAGGTGATGATGATTTTAATTTTGAAGAAGAAAGCAAGAAATTCAAGTTAACAGATGGTATACAGGTCTATGAAATCAACGGTCCATTTTTCTTTGGAGCAGCGGATAAGTTCATGGAAGTTATAAATGGAATCGGTAATCCTACCAAAACAATAATTTTACGAATGCGTAATGTACCAGTAATGGATGCAACAGCGTTACATGCATTTAAAAAATTAATAGATATATGTAAGAGAAATAAAACCAAGATATTGATATCTGGAATTAATGAACAGCCTAAAAATTCTTTGATTAAAGCTTCAATCTATGAGGTTATAGGGGAAGAATGTTTCTTCAATACTGTAGAGCAAGCTTTTACATATGCTAATAGATAACCTACATAATATATTCAACTTATGTAGAGCAAGAAATACTAATTACGCTATTTTTATATCTAATCTACTTTGAATTTGTATTAATATATATTATAATATGGAGATAAATACAAGTAGGAGAGATAATAATGGATAATGTACTTGCTTTAATTGAAAGCGTTATAAAGAAAAATAATGTGAATAACATTATACTGAGCAAAGTTAGAAAAAAAGACGAGACTAATTATAATAAAGTCAATGTAAAACCTGTAATGATTAAAGGTAGGTTATTATATCAATTAGAATATCATTATACTAAAAAAGTAACACATAGTAATTTGAATTCTGATGATACGATAAATGAACTTAAAGATCTGATGGAAAATTATTTTAAGCAGGGTAATTTTTATACAACAGAAGCTGATTATCAAGTTCTGGTTAGTAAAAAAGGTAAAGCTAACATAATAAAGAAATCCCCAACAAAGGAAAAAGTAGAGCTGGAGCATAATAGAACCAAGAATTACATTTTATCTGAAAATGAACCTTATGATTTCTTGATTAAACTAGGAGTAATGAATAAGGATGGGAAAGTATTAGCTAATAGATATGATAAATTCAAACAGCTGAATAGATTCCTTGAAATGGTTTCAGATTGTATGGAACATCTTGACAAGACTAAGACCATAAATATTATTGATTTTGGTTGTGGTAAATCCTATTTAACTTTTGCTCTTTATCATTATCTAGTTGAACAATTGAAATTAGATATAAATGTTATTGGACTTGATTTGAAAAAAGATGTTATAGAATTTTGTAATAATATAGCTGATGAGCTTAATTATAAAAAATTGAAATTTGTTCATGGTGATATAAAAGGGTATGAAGAAATTAATAAAGTCGATATGGTTGTAACTCTTCATGCGTGTGACACAGCAACTGATGATGCCTTAGTCAAAGCGGTAAATTGGGGAGCAGATGTTATATTATCAGTTCCATGCTGCCAACATGAATTATTGAAACAAATTCATAATCAGACAATGAAAACAATGGAAAAACATGGAATAATCAAAGGAAAGTTATCAAGTCTTATTACTGATAGTGTAAGAGGTAATATACTTGAAATTATGGGATATTCTGTACAAATGCTAGAATTTATCGACATGGAACATACACCTAAGAATATACTTATTAGAGCATTTAAAAAAGGGTCTAATAATAGAGAATGTATAGATGAATATAATGAGTTTAAAAAGTTTTGGAACATACAGCCTTATATTGAGAAAGCAATGGGAGATAAATTATTGTTATTATTAGATAAAAAATAATGAATTGATATAAGACAAATTAGTAAAATATATGTAAATTTTTGACTAAAGTGGTATCAGAATATGGTAAAACTTTAGTTTTTTTATGTATAAAAATACTTAATTATGTACAAAAAGTCAACAAATAGCAATGAAAAAAGTAAAATAATGTAAAGAAAAAAAGGAAAAAGCATAAATATGTAGAATAATAATATAAATGGAAAATATAAGTAAAAGGGGGAAATATTGTATCTATTTAATCCATTTATTATAGAAACTTATAGAGAGAATGATATAAAAAAATACAAAATTTAATTTGTTAGGAGTTTTTATTATGAAATCAATTAAGAGTAAAATGGTTATTAGTATTTCATTAAGTATTTTAGTAATAATGGTTGCTATTATTTCAATGGTTGGAGTTAAGACAAGTAATCAATCCTTGGATAATGCATATGAAACTACTAAGTTAAAGGGTAATCTAGTTGCAAAGCAAGTTGAAGAAGAGTTAGAAGAAGGAATGAACATAGTAAGAACTTTGGCAAATAGTTTAGAAGGTATCAAAAAAGAAGAAGCTGCTGTTAATAGAGACAACATAAATATTATGTTGGAAAGCGTTATTAAAGAGAATCCGGATTTTTCTGGAATATGGACTATATGGGAACCAAATTCTCTAGATAAAAAAGATGATGAGTATAAGAATACTGAAGGACATGATCAGACAGGAAGATTTATTCCACATTGGTATTGGAGTGGAAATCAAGTAGTGAATAAGCCTTGTGAAGACTATGATTTGACAAGCAAAGATGATTACTATTCACTAGCTAAGAATTCTGATACTGAAATAATACTTGAACCATATGAATATCTAATAGATGGTAAAAAAATATTAATGACTTCTCTTGTAGTACCAATCCATTTCAATGGTAAGATAATAGGTGCTGTAGGAGTTGATGTTACACTGGATAAATTACAAGGCTTAAGTGAAAATGTTGATTTGTTTGTTTCAGGTTATGAAGTAATTCTATCTAATACAGGTATATATGTTGCACATCCAAAGAAAGAATTAATTGGAGATAACATATTTGATAATGATGAACATCAGAATGATGGTACGAAAGAAAAATTTGAACTAGGTGAATTTTTTTACTTAACAGGAAAATCAATATTCAATGATAAAGAAAGTCTAAAGCAATTCGTTCCAATACATATTGGTGAAACCAAAACACCTTGGTTTGTAGAAACTGTTGTCCCAATAAACGAAATTACAGCAGAATCAGATGCATTGGTAAAAACACTTATTGGTATAGGCGTTCTAGGGTTATTGGTTTTATTAATAATAACTTATATAATAGCACAAAGAACAAGTACACCTATAAAGGTTCTTTCAAAAATAATAGAAAAATTGGCTAACTACGATTTACAATTTGATGAAAATTCAAAGGCAGTTAAATACATGAAAAGAAAAGATGAAATAGGAACTATAACAAACGCAATAAATAAAATGCAGAGTAATTTTGTTGAATTAGTTAAGAATATTTCATTGTCTTCTCAACAGATAGCTTCTTCATCAGAGGAATTAACAGCAACAAGTCAACAATCAGCCACTGCGGCAGAAGAAGTAGCTAATACTATTGAAGAAATAGCCCGTGGTGCTAGTGACCAAGCAAAAGATACTGAACAGGCTGCTGATAATATCAATGATCTAGGACAACTCATAGAAAGAAATGAAAATGAGCTAAAAGAATTAAATAAATTTACTGATGAAGTGCTACAACTTAAGAAACAAGGAATTAAAAACATTAAAGATCTAGTTGAAATAACTGATATGAATAATAAAGCTACTAAAGAAATAGATAGTTTAATAAAAGAAACTGATGAAAGTGCTGGAAAGATATATCAAGCCAGCCAGATGATTAGTAGTATTGCAGACCAAACTAACCTATTAGCTCTAAACGCTGCAATAGAGGCAGCAAGAGCTGGAGAATCAGGAAGAGGTTTTGCAGTTGTAGCTGAAGAAATCAGAAACTTAGCTGAACAAGCAGATGAGTTCACTGGTGAAATAACTAATATTATAAATGATCTGAAACAAAAAATTGATAGTGCTGTTACTACTATGAATGAAATCATTAACTTAGTTGATAATCAAAGTAGCAGTGTTGAAAGTACTAAAGTAAAGTTCAACGGAATAGCTGAAGCAATAGAAAAGACAAAAGAAGCTATAGACGTATTAAATGAATCATCTAAAATGATGGAAGATAAAAAAGTAAGTATTACAGAAATTACAGAAAATCTATCTGCTATATCTCAAGAGAATGCAGCAGGTACAGAAGAAGCATCTGCATCAGTAGAAGAACAAACGGCTTCTATGGAAGAACTTGCTAATGCAAGTGAGTCTCTAGCTAAACTAGCAGAAGAGATGAATATTGGTATCACTAAGTTTAAATACTAGAAATTATATTTATAAAGCAAAGCTGTCTAATTATGGACAGCTTTAGATTGTTTACAAAATATTAAGTTCAAAACATATAACGGTCGTATATTGAACCATATATAGTGATAATACACTCTCGTTACGTTTGTTGCTTCTATCTGTTTTTAAGGTATGGCAACAAGCCGTAAAGATCGTTATTATCACTATATATGGTTATTCTACATTTACCACTCTTTAGCCAGTAAAAAAATGTGATTACAGTCTATAAAATCTTTGCTTTCTATTACAAGGGTAAGGTGTTAATGGTATAATACATTATATACGAGGTTATCACATGCTTATTAAGAATGACTTATCACATAGAACCCGTATGGGATTAGCAGGCATTAGATGGCAGCAAGACATTATCAAGAATAACTAGATGAAAATATAAAAAAAAATAAAGGTAATATCTGGGGGGGGAAATTAATAATGGGTTTAAATGAAATGCAAATCGTTATATTTATGCTATCGGCATTTTTTGCTTTGTTTCAAGCAATATACAGTTTCGTAGGCAGAAGAGTAGAAATACAATCAAGCTCTATGCTGAATTTTATTCAACTAGCAATTTGGGTATATGTAGTTTCTGAGATTTTTAAGGTAGGCTCATTATTACCCTATAGGATATATATCATAATAGGATTATTATTAATATATGTGCTGTACACATATTTTATAGGTTCTACATATAAGATAAATACTGAAAGAAAAGAATTATTGATTAGAAGCATTAATAGTGCTATTTCATCTACACTAGCCATTAGGGCTGTACAAGAGGATCAAGATGATAAAATTATCTTTAGAATCAATAATACCAGAAGTAGGGTGCAGATGAAAGAGGATGTCAAAATTTCAGGTAAAAGCATATATTCAATTAAATTCAAAGAATGGAAATCAAGAGATCTAAAAAAGCAAATCCTTAAGCAGATAAATGATGAACTTGATAATTTTGAAGAGTATAAGACCAGTAAGATCAAAACCATTCTTAATTTAGTACTCTCAATAGGACTAATTTTATTATTAATAGGATTATTGAGTAATAATATAATGAGAAAAGAAAAAATTGATTTTAGCAAAGAAGAAGTACCTACGGAGCTTCACTTTGTCAAAGAAGATTATAATTATACTGATGATGAAGTTATAGATGAATTACATAAGTATCTTATGAAAACACCTAATTCCAAAAATGATTACATAGATGAAAATATATTTTTTCAAGATGCAGAATTAATTTTTGAATATGGGGTTGGGGGAAATATTATAAGCATTAATAAAAAAGGAATGTATATTTTTGTAAAAGATTCCTTAATTAAAGAAAAGTCTACAATTCATTGGCTCTGTTGGAAAATACATAAAATCTATGATAAAAGAGATGGAACTTCTTACAGAATTTTTAATTTGGATGAAAAAGAATATCAGAAATTAAAACATATGCTCACCAAGAATGAATTATACAATGGTATGTATAATATACCATGAATAAATTAACTCAATGAGTATAATTTGGAATATGTATGTATAACCATGAAAACTGTACAATGCTCATATAAAAACAGCATGTGTTAATCAATAAATTGTTATAATGACACAAAAAACCAAAATACAATGAAGTAAAACTAGCTAATTAAATAAGTTGATCAAGCTTATTTGTTAATGAAATAACAAGCTCATAGGTGGAAATAAGTATGAAAAATAAAAAAATGCACAAAATAATTGACAAAAATAAATATGCATTGTATAATTTATTTGTGTTGAAAACCTTTTCATGAATTTTTCAACTAGCTCAAAGTATAAATATGCATATAAACGCATGTTGTATCTTTAGCTTATGAAGCTTTAGTGGAGGTATACAATGGATAAAGTTTCAACTATAAAAGATGTTGCAAAACTAGCTAATGTTTCTATCAGTACAGTGTCAAGAGTATTGAACGCAAGCACTCCAGTTAGTAAAGAAAGTTCAGATAAAGTATATAAAGCAGTAGAAGTTCTTGACTATAAGCCTAATGCTATGGCAAGAAGTCTTATAAGCAAGAAGACAATGACCATTGCTGTAATAATACCTAATTTATCTAACTTGTTTTTCCCGGAACTTTTGAGAGGTATAAGTAAAGCAGTAGAAAAAGAAGGCTATTTTTTAATAATATGCAATACTGATTACAGTTCAGAAAAAGAGGAAAAATACATTAACCAAATGTTAGAAAGAAGAGTTGACGGATTCATTATCGTCAGTTCAAGTATGAGCAATGAAAAATTAACCCATTTATTAAAAGGTAAAACTAGCGTGGTATTTGTCTATTCATATGCTGATTTTGGATACAACATAATGGAAGATGGAATAAAGGCTACATACGATGCTACCAAATATCTTATTGATATGGGACACAAAAAAATAGCATGTATAGGTTGGAGATTCAAAGGTGTCAATGTGAGATATATGGGATTTCGAAAAGCACTAGAAGAATTCGATATAGATTTTAGAAATGAATATGTCATTGATTGTGGCTATAGTAAAGAAGAGATTACCAATAATACTATCAAATTATTGAAGATGGAAGACAGACCAACTGGTGTTGTAGCTTTTAATGATGATACAGCTATTGCTATAATGATGGCAGCTAACAATATGGGAATCAATATGCCAGAGGAATTATCAATAATAGGATATGATAATATTTCAATCAGCAAAATATTATTAAAACCTTTGACAACTATTTCAGTACCTATCCATCAGATGGGTGTCAATTCAGGTAAAAAGATTATTGAAATCATTGATAAAGGTGTTTCATATAGTGATACTTATAGAGAAAAATATATACCATACAAATTGATTGAAAGAGAATCTGTAAAATCTCTTTAGATATATAAGATGTAAATAATGATGTTGAGTAAGAATGAAATTGAATTTTATATTATTCAACATTTATTAATATTTTTCATGAAAAGCTTTTCATAAAACCATTTATGGGAAGAATAGTAATATAAGTAAATATATGTAGTTTTATATTGGCTTATTAGGATTGAATTTAATGTTGTTATTAAAACTTCTTAATTGAAGTTTAAATATATATTATAAGGAGGAAATGTTATGAAGAAAAAAATATTATGTATGTTAGTAGTAGTTTTAAGTTTATTTATGGTTGCATGTGGTAGCAAAGGTGATAGTAAGACTGACAGCAAAGGTGAAGAAGGAAGTAAGAGTGACACTTCTAAGGATGATCCAAAAGATAAGGAAATTACTGTTGCAGGTATAGTATTTCAAGAAGACCAGTTCATGAAATTATTACAAATGGGATATCAGGCAGCAGGAAAAGAGTATAATGCTAAGGTTCTTGTTTCTAATACTAACAATGACCAAGCAAAAGAAGTAGAACTTATCAATACTTATACATCTCAAAAAATCGATGGTATTGCAATTTCACCACTTAATGAAACTTCTTCAATTCAAGCACTAAAAACAGCTAATGAAAAAGGTTTAGGAATAGCTGTATGTAACACAGCACTTAATGATTCTGATTTTATAGTTGGTGGTTTTACATCAGATAATTACTTACTAGGTAAACAAACAGGTTTAGTAGCTGCTGAATTCATTAAAAACAATTATGAAGAAGGCGAAGAAGTCAGAGTAGCTATTTTACAATTCAAATCTCAACTTCCTGACTTATCAGCACAACGTTCTAATGGATTCATTGACCAAATTAAAGATATTCCAGGTGTTGTCGTAGTAGCAGACCAAGATGCATGGCTTCAAGATAAAGCAGTTCAAGCTGCTGGAGATATAATCACTGCTCAAGCATCACAAGGTGGAGTAGATATCATATGGGGAGCTAATGATGGAGGTACAATAGGTGCTGTCATGGGTGTTAAGAATGCAGGTAAAGCAGGAGAAGTATATGTATTCGGAACTGATGCAGCAGAACAACAATTATCAATGTTAAGAAATGAAGATAATGTATTACAAGCTGTAACTGGACAAGACCCTTATATGATAGGTTATAGAACTATGGAAGTTCTATTAAAGGATATCTTAGGAGAAGATACAGGAGTTGACAGAGGTAACTCAGTAGTAGTTCCAGGTATAGTATTAGATAGAAATGATAAAGATGGTTTAGATGAATTTGCTTCAGATCTTGAAAACTACAAATAATAAAAATTAATATTAAGAGGATGATAATAGTCCTCTTAATATATGACTAATTTATATGAAAGGATAATTATGAGTACATTAAGAACTGAAAACATAAGCAAACAATATCCCGGAACTCTTGCACTAGATAATGTAACTGCTACATTTGAAAGTGGACAAGTTCATGCGTTATTAGGTAAGAATGGTTCTGGAAAATCTACTATGGTCAAAATTTTTGCAGGTGCCATAAAAGCAACATCAGGAAATGTATATCTAGATGATGAAAAATTGGATTTTAAAAATCCTCAAGAAGCAATAGATAAAGGTATCGCAACAGTATACCAAGAACTTAGTCTGATTCCAGGTATGAATGTAGCAGAAAACATCTTATTAGGAAGAATGCCTATGAGAGGTAAGTTCATAGATTGGAAGAAAGCATACAAACAAACTAGAGAAATCCTTGAAGATCTAGGTGTGGATATTGATCCAAAAGAGATGGTCATTAATCTTAGCATGTGGCAATGTCAGATGATTGAAATTGTTAAGGCGATGAGTACCAATCCGAAAGTACTTATGTTAGATGAGCCAACATCATCTCTTGCGCAAAACGAAACTGATTTATTATTTAAGATGATTAAGAGACTCAAGAAAAAAGATGTAATAATTATTTATATATCTCATAGATTACAAGAATTATGGAAAATAGCAGATACTTGTACAGTTCTAAGAGATGGTGTTTATATCAACAAGACAATAATGGCAGAAACATCTCATGAACAACTTATAAAAATGATGTTTGGTGATGTTAAGATAAAAACTAGACCTGATGATCTTATTGTTGGGGAAAATACTTTACTTGAAGTAAAAGGATTAACTAGAAAAGGATATTTTGAAAATATATCTTTTGAAGTTAAAGAACATGAAATACTAGGAATTGCAGGAATGCTTGGGTCTGGTAGAACAGAGCTGTTAAGAGGAATTTTTGGTGCAGATAAAGTAGATAATGGGAAAATTATCTTTGAAGGTAAGGAAATAGATAAACCAACACCTCATAAAATGAAAAAAGCTGGATTTGCTTTAACTCCAGAAGACCGTAAACATGAAGGGCTGATACAAGTTTTAAGTGTGCATACTAACTTGTGTGTAGCTAGTCTGGACTATATTTCTCCAAAACATAAGATAACTAAAAAGATGGAAAAACCATTTGTTGATAAACAAATTGAAGATTTGGAGATAAAAGTACCAAATGTTGATTTACCGATTTCTTCTCTATCAGGAGGTAATCAGCAAAAAGTTGTTGTAGGTAATTGGCTTAATACTAATCCAAAGATTATGTTTTTTGATGAACCATCTAGAGGAATTGATGTTAACGCGAAACAACAGATATTTGATATTATATGGGAACAGTCAAGAAAAGGCGTATCCAGCATTATGGTTTCTTCAGAATTAGAAGAACTGTTAGAAGTATGTCATAGAATACTTATCATCAGTAATGGACAAATAATTGGAGAAGTTAAACCCGAAGATATTACAGTAGAAGACTTATATAAAAGATGCATTGGAGGAGAATAAATGAATGCGAATTGTGACAATAAATATTTAAATAAATTAAGTAAGTTCAGTAAGACTCATATACTAGAATTGATACTTTTCTTGGTATCAATAATAATTGCTTTTTCAGCACCTGGTTTTTTCACATCAGGAAATCTATTGAATATATTAAGAAATGCATCTCTAAAAGGTGTAATTGCATTCGGTATGACTATGGTTATCATTACTGGTGAAATAGATCTTTCAGTTTCATCTACAGTTGCTTTATCAGGGGTTATCACTGGTACAGTAGCAGGTAAAATTGCAGAAACAGGTATTATGTCATTAGAGTATGCAGTAATATTTGGTATGATAATTGCAATCTTAGCAGCTGCGTCAGTTGGATTACTGAATGCAATTATACATACTAAGTTCAATATCCCTACATTTATTATTACTTTAGCAATGTTAAATGTTGTATATGGGGTAGCCGCGATAATATCAAAAGGATTCCCAGTTACAACTTTCCCGGCTTGGTATAGCAAAATTGGTGCGGGACAGATAGGTTCTATTCCAATACCAGCTATAATATTATTAGTTGTATTTTTAATTGTGTGGATGGTAATGGATTATACCAAATTCGGTAGAAGTGTATATGCTGTAGGTGGTAATAGAGAATCAGCAAGATTATCAGGTATTAATGTGAAACGTATAAAGATAATTGTGCTTGTTATGGTACAAGTAACTGCTGCTATTGCAGGAATTATGGTTTCATCACAAGTTATGTCAGGTGCACATCCTTTTGGTAAAGGTTGGGAGATGGATGTAATCTCTTCAGTAATTATCGGTGGAGCGTCATTAACTGGTGGTATAGGTAAAGTAAAAGGAACTTTCATAGGTATCATATTCTTAGGAGTATTGTTGAATGGGATGACATTACTTAACATCAACGAATATGTACAATATGTTGTAAGAGGTGGATTAATCCTTATGGCAGTTCTAATCAATACTGTTCAATCTAGAAAAGCTGTTTAATATAGTATTAATAATAGGAGATAAGATATGTTAGAGAAAAATGATTTATTAGATAAGATACAAACAATGGATGATGACGAATTATTTGACATTATGAAAAAGGAATTATACACAGGTGTCTTAACTGACGTTATGGACACAATGGATCTTAGACATCAATTCCTACCAGCTTATATTCAACCACTAAATAGAGATATGATGGTTGCGGGAAGAGCCTTTACAGTGCAGGAAGCAGATGTAACAGGAACAAGAATATGTGCCGAAGAAAGAGAAAAACCATTTGGTATCATGTTTGAAGCACTTGATGCAATGAAAAAGAATGATGTTTATATATGTACAGGCGGCTCACCTAAATATGCTTGCTTCGGTGGACTTATGTCAACTAGAATGATTAAATTAGGTGTAGCAGGAGCTGTTGTAAGTGGATATACAAGAGATACGAAAGAAGTTTTAGCTCTTGGTTTACCTACTTTTACAAGAGGATGTTACGCACAAGACCAAGGGATGAGAGGTAGAGTAATTGATTACAATTGCCCTATTGAATTTGATAATGGAGTCTTAGTTAATCCAGGAGATATAATCTTTGGAGATATTGATGGAGTATTATCCATACCTAAGGAACAAGAAAGAGAAATAATAAGAAAAGCCTTCGAAAAAGTATATGGTGAAAATGAAGTAAGAATAGCTATTGAAAATGGAATGTCAGTAGTTGAAGCTTTTGATAAATATGGTATTATGTAAACTGATACTAAGCTATTAAGAAAAATTATAAAAGATAGAAATGAGATTGAAGTATATAAGAAATAGAAGTATATAAGTAATATAAGAAATAGAAGCAGGAAGGAGTATAGATGATGAATAAGCAAAAGATATCAATGATAAGTGAGTTAATTTCTAATAATGAACTAGGCGCTGTTATATTTTTTAGACCAGATGAGCTTGTAATGACTCTAGGTTATAGACCTTACTGGGGATTGTCTGTTGAAGTATGTTTTGAGGGAAATGATCCAATTCTATATGTACCTGCATTAGAACCAGACCTTAGGCTACCAAAAGATATAACAGTTAAAAGATATCCTTGGGGTGAGACAAGTAGTGACCCTTTTGAAGTACTATATGAAATGATTACAGAAGATATAAAAAAATATGGAAACAATTCTAAACCCATATCACTAGTAAAAAAAGTTGGCAATACGTCACCTTGCATCTTATCAGGAGAACAACCTCCACTACCAACTGATTTTGTGGATAATCTTATGAAAGTAAGTGAGGGTGGATATAAAGATGTAGAAAAAGAAATATTGGACTTATATAATTTTAAAACCAGTGAAGATATAGAAAATATCAAATTATGTAATAAAGTTGCAGGTATAGGAATAAAAGCTTTCTATGATTCTCTTCAAGCTGGAGTAACTGAAGCTGAAGTATCAGCAAAGATGGAGTATGCTGTTAGAACGGGGATAGGTAAAGATGGAGTTCTATATGCAAGTGGTTTCGCTCAAGTTCAATCGGGTATAAATGGAGCCGATGGTGGCAGATTCAACTGGGTTACTGGTAAAAAGCTTGAAGATGGAGATTTAGTCATGACTGAATTTGCAGTAGTTGTCAATGGATATTGGGCTGATATTACAAGAACTGGAAAAGTTGGAATTCCTACCAAAGAAGATATAAGGTTACATGAAGCTGTTAAGAAAGCACAGGATAATGCTATAACTCTAGTAAGAGAAGGAGCGATTGCTGAAGATATACATAATGCTGCTCAAGAAGCATTAGATACAGAAGGTGTTGGTAAATATTTTACACATGGATTAGGTCATGGAGTAGGATTCAGGTACCATGATCCTGGAATAAGAATAGCAAAAGGTAATAAAGAAGTATTAAAAGAAGGCATGGTTATTACTATTGAACCTGGAATCTATGATAGTTCTTTTGGTGGAATTAGGATAGAAGAGAATGTATTAGTTACTAAAAACGGTTGCGAGGTGCTTTCTAAGTTTACTAGGGAATTAAAGGGAGATTAGCATATGAATATACAAGAATTATTTAGCGTGAAAGATAAGGTTGTTGTAATAACCGGTTCTACAAGAGGTATAGGTGCAGCTATAGCAAAAGGATATAAAGAGGCTGGTGCTTCTGTATGGATACATGGTAGAAAAGAAGAATCAACTAAGAGAGCAGCAGAAAAAATGGGTTTTGACAAGTATGTTGCAGCAGATTTATCTAACATTCAAGATGTTGAAAAAATGGTGGAACATATTATAAGTGTTGAATCTAAAGTAGATGTATTAATTAATAATGCTGGATATGAAGACCATGCATCTATTGAAAATATGGATTTTGATCTTATGGATAAGATATATGACATTAATACGAAAGCCCATTATCTATTATTTAGTAAATTAATTCCTCTACTAAAAAAATCAGATAGTGCATCAGTGATAAATGTTACATCTATACATGATATAGTAGCAGTTAGAAACAATTCTCCTTATTGCATGTCAAAAGCTGCAATGGGAATGATGTCCAAAGTAGCAGCACTTGAATTAGGAAACAGCGGTATAAGAGTTAATAATTTGGCACCAGGTGCTATAGCAACAGATATGAATAGAGATCTACTAAAGAAATTAGAAGAAGATAACGGGACAAGTTTTGGTGAATGGATACCACTTAACAGAGTTGGCGAGGTAGAAGAGATGGTTGGACCTGCTATATTTCTAGGAAGTAAAGCATCTTCTTATATAACAGGAACTACTATATATGCTGATGGTGGATATAAAGAAAATCTATTGAGATATTAGGTGATAATATGAGGAATTATGGTTGTAGAATAACTGAAAATATTAAAATACATGATATGAAATCATTAGTGATGGAAAATGAAAAGTTAAGGATAACTTTTTTACTAGATAAAGGTGCCGATATAGTAGAACTTTTATATAAGCCAAAAGATATTGACTTCATGTGGAGGTCACCAGTAGAATTTCATAATCCAGCGAAATATAATTCTACTACAGGGTCTAGTTTACATAACTACCTAGACCATAATTTTGGTGGCTGGCAGGAAATACTTCCTAGTGGAGGTCCAGAGTGCAATTATAAAGGTGCTGTTATTGGTATGCATGGTGAAGTAAGTAATTTGCCATGGCAATATAGAATCATGAAGGATACAAAAGAAGAAATAAGTGTTATGTTTTTAATTAGAACTGTCCGCTCACCATTTTACTTAGAAAAAACTATTACCATCAAGTCCAATGAATCAACTATATATTTTGACGAAACACTATCTAATCTTGCTAATGAAGATATGGAATTGATGTGGGGTCATCACCCAACTATAGGAGAAGGGTTTCTAGATGAATCTTGTTGCATTGATACATCAGCTAAGAAAGTTTTTACCTATGGTGAAGATTTGGATTTTGATACTCAGAGATTAGATGTTAATAGTGAACATGTTTGGCCTATGGCTAAGGGTAGAGATGGCAAAACAATTGATTTATCGAAAGTACCTGATAAAAACGCTGGTACAGCAGACATGCTATTCTTAAAAGAGTTTGGTGATAAGGCATACTATTCAATATATAGTAATAATAAAAATGTAGGATTCAGATTAGAATGGGATAATGATATATTCCCTTATGCTTGGATATGGCTTGTGTGTAAAGGTTCATATGGTTATCCTTGGTATGGTAACACTTATAATCTGGCTATAGAACCTTGGACTAGTTATCCGGGAGCAGGACTTACTAAGGCAATAGACAATGGTACAGCACTTAAGATGAAAGCAAAAGAAAAGATTGGTTTTAAGATGCGAGTAGACATTTATGAGAAAGGATTATAATTATGGCAGAAATGAAAATCGGAATTGGATTATATAGATACATGCTCAATAAAGAAAATTACAGATTCGCTAAACAAGCTGGTTGTACTCATATAATAGCTCATCTAGTGGATTATTATAGAGGACAAAATGGAGTTCATGGAACTGACGAAGTCAAAAACATGGGTGAATCTGTGGCAAACGAAGATGTATGGAGTTATGAAAGCATTCAGAAGTTGAAAAACGAGGTTGAAGAAGAAGGTTTGACATTATATGCAATAGAGAATTTTGCACCAGCTGATTGGTATGATGTTCTATTGGATGGACCTAAAAAAGAAGAGCAGATTGAGAGATTAAAACAGATAATAAGAAATGTTGGAAAAGCTGGTATACCTGTATTTGGATATAATTTCAGTATTGCCGGTGTATGGGGACATCTAAGAAGATCATTATCCAGAGGTGGAGCAGTTTCAGTTGGGTTCTCTGATAAAGAAGGTGCTAAACAGACTCCTATTAAAAATGGTCAGATATGGAATATGACTTATGATGAGAATGCAGAAGGATACATTGACGAAATCACAACTGAGCAGTTATGGGATAGATTAACATATTTTCTTAATGAGCTTGTCCCAGTTGCGGAGGAAGCTGGTGTAGTGTTAGCTGCGCATCCTGATGACCCACCACTTAAGACGTTAAGAGGTACACCAAGATTAGTTTATCAACCACATCTCTATCAAAAATTAATAGATATATATCCATCAAAAAGTAATGCTCTAGAATTCTGTATGGGAACTATTCAAGAGATGACAGAAGGTAACATCTATGATGCTATTGAACAATATGGTTCTCAAGATAAATTAGCATATGTTCATTTTAGAAATGTAAAAGGAAAAGTTCCTGAATATCATGAAGTCTTCGTTGATGAAGGAGATATTGATATGGTGAAAGCGTTAAAATTATTGAAGAAGCATAATTTTGATGGGGTACTGATTCCAGACCACACACCTTTATTTGATACTGAAATCCCTTGGCATATGGGCATGGCTCATGCTATTGGTTATATTAAAGGGATATATGATGCGGTTGTAAAAGAGTAGGTATATTGATAGGTGTTAAAATTGAAGAAAATTGAATAGATTATAAGATTTTAATTGAAAAGATAGACTCTGTTTAGCTACCCCTTTGTGTCAGGCTTGAAGGTTTGATATTGCTAGATAGAGTCTATTTTGATTGTGATATAGTTTTTCCACTAACAGTTATAGGGGGAAATAAGGTTTTGGAGTTTACTGATAGTGAGGGTAATGATATAGAAATTACTTGTCCTTTGAAATGAGGGTTATGAAAATAAGAAATCTATTAGATGATAAAAAAGACCTGATATAAGGTCTTTTTTATCGCTATCTCACTTTTTATCAGTTCTACCAACTAGAAAATCAATACTAGTATTGTAGTAATCAGCTAATTTTATAAAAGTCTCAATTGGGATATTTATTTTACCATTTTCATAATCTGAATATGTACTTTGGTCAATACCAATTATACTTGCAATATCCTTTTGTTTTAAATCTAAATCTTCTCTTAATTGTCTTACTCTTTCAAAAATCATTTTTATCACCTCAGTGCTATTCTACAATATGGGGAATTCCCATATTGACTTTTATGGGTAATTCCCATAAAATAATATTGAAAGTATTATAATAAAAAAATATTTTATAGAAAGGTGAAATAAAAAAATGATAGATTTATATTCTAAAGCAATTAATAATTTAATTCATGATGTAGTTGATGATAAATTAAAGCTAAGTATTGAAAATAATAAAGAGATAGTAGAACAAAAGAATTTGATGGAGGAATATGATAATGAGATAAGAGATTTGTTTGATAGATTAGATGAAAAGGATAGATCGGTCATAGACAATTATCTAAGTCTTAATAATTTTTTGAACAGCGTAATGTTTTGTGATATGTATAGAGAAGGATTATATGATGGTATTCTATTATTGAAGCATTTGAAAGTGCTATAGAATAGGAGATTATAATAGTTTTCTATTGAATTGCAAATATTGACAAAATATTAGTTAATACATATAATTTAAATAAGATTTATTATAACTAAGGTATAATTAGGGGAGATTCTTACTTAGAAGGATGATGGCATTTGATAACAGATAGTAATGATAATATAATAAGGAAATATACCCAAGAGTTAACTATACAAGGTTATTCTAGTAAGACTGAAAAATGTTATATAAGTCATATTAAGCGGTTTATTGATTATATTAAGAAGGATATTATTGAAATTACTGAGACAGATGTGAAAATGTATTTAAGTTATCTTATGGAAAAAGAATGTTCACATAGTTATGTTAATCAAACAATCAGCAGTATAAAGTTTCTGAATGAACATGTATTACATAAATTAAAGTTAACGGTATATGTTGAAAGACCCAAAAAAGAAAGAAAATTGCCAAATGTATTAAGTAAAAAAGAAGTAAAAAGTATTTTGGCATCATTACAAAATAATAAACATAAAACTTTATTAGCATTAATATATTCTTCAGGATTAAGAGTTGGTGAAGTAGTAAAATTAAAAATAAATGATATAGATAGTCAAAGAATGCTGATTAAGATAGAGCAAGGTAAGGGTAACAAAGATAGATATGTTATGTTATCAGAAAGTATTTTGTTACAATTAAGGAAGTATTATAAGGAATATAGACCAAATAAATGGTTATTTGAAGGTGCTGATAAAGATAAGCATATAACAGAAAGAACTGTACAAAGAATATTTAAAAATGCATGTGAAAAAGGATGTGTAATGAAAAAAGTATCTGTACATAGTCTTAGACATAGTTTCGCAACTCATTTATTGGAAAGTGGAACGGATATTAGATATATACAAGAATTATTAGGTCATTCAAGTTCAAAAACTACAGAAATATATACACATGTTACAAATAAAAATATTATGAGTATTAAGAGTACGTTGGATGATATTATGTGAAGGGAAGAGTAAGATATAGTAAGTATTTACGGCATTCGGGAATACATCTGATTTGGAGGTATTAGCGACATTCGGAAATATTGTAGTTAGCTAACAGAAAAAGACTAGTGATTATGTATAGGTTCACGGCTATAATGTTAAACGAGACAAATATACTGCGAACAGTGAGGTGATGTGCTTTTGAATGAGTTATCATGTATAATTTGGGTTTTTCCATTAACAATTACATTACATAATATCGAAGAGGCATTATGGTTACCAAGCTGGTCTCAAAAAGTGAAGAGGTATCAGAAACCAGTAGGTAAAAACGAATTCTATTTTGCATTGATATGCGTAACACTCTTGGCGTATTTATTTTCATTTATATATCTGTTTTATGGTAATGAAGGAATAATTAGATATGTGTATTTTGGTTTTGTTGGAGCAATGATACTTAACGCAATTTTTCCGCATTTAATTGCTACAATAGTATTAAGGAAGTATGCACCTGGGGTAATAACAGGAGTATTACTTAATGTACCGTGCTATAGTCTTTTAATATCTCTTGCAGTAAAAAGTAACGTTATATCATTAACCGAAGTTTTAATCTCTACAGTAATAGTTGGTGGCATTATACTAGCTATACTACCTATTTTGTTCAGAATAGGACGAAAGGTAGTCGATTACTAATATTTAAATCTCATATTAATATTTATTATTATATAAGGTTTGATGTACAGGTTACAATTAGAAAAATCAATTAATTAATTGTTGGCTAATAGTAGTTTCCGCCTTTTTCCATCAGCTAACAATGTATTTCTGTTCGTTCGGGTAGGGTCAATCCTCTGGGGTCAGCCCTCACACATTCCACCACCTAAGCGCGTCGCGACAGTCGTTGCATTAGCCCTTATCCAGGGCATGAGCAACTCCCTCTAAGGTGCTGAAACGTCGGAAATACGGAACCGTTATGTAAAAGAAATAGACTATGTATTTATACAAATTTCAATTTAGCCATAAACTATAGTGAGGTGAAAAATTTGAATTATAATAATAAAAGAGAAATTCCACAATTTAAATATCATCCCAATCCAATTAATAATGGGATAATAGAAAAAGAAAATATAACATGCGATGTGTGCGGGGAAGATGTTGAATATGCGTACGTAGGTGTAAATGTCAACATCAAAA
>NZ_BTPT01000073.1:106189-128261 GCF_054408565.1 Vallitalea sediminicola | reverse complement strand
AGGAATACATCCATTGATAGTTATAAAATACTATATTAATTTATAATACTTTCGGTGTTTTTTATGATTAAACACCTAATTCTTCCTTAGCCTCATAAAATGCATTAATAGCTACATCCAAATCTTCCTTACTATGTACAGCAGAAATCTGTGCCCTAATTCTAGCTTTGCCCTTTGGAACAACTGGATAGTAGAAGCCTATAACATAAACACCTTTATCAAGCATTTTCTCAGCCATTTTCTGTGCGATTACTGCATCTCCTAACATAATAGGTACGATGGGATGTTCACCATCTGGAATATCGAAACCAACTTTTTTCATACCCTCTCTAAAATACTTAGTGTTTTCCTCTAATTTATCTCTGAACTCTGTTGATTCAGATAACATTTCAAGTATTTTAAGAGATGTTGCAGCAATAGCAGGAGATAAAGTATTAGAGAATAGATAAGGTCTTGAACGTTGACGAAGCAAGTCAATAATTTCTTTCCTGCCGCTTGTAAAACCACCACTAGCACCACCTAGAGCTTTACCAAGAGTACTTGTTATAATATCAACTCTTCCAATGACATCTCTATATTCAGGAGTACCACGACCTTTTTTACCAATAAAACCAGTTGCATGGCTGTCATCTACCATAACCATAGCGTTATATTTATCAGCTAAATCACATATACCTTTTAGATTAGCAATGATACCATCCATAGAGAAAACACCATCGGTAGCAATTAATTTCATTCTAGCTCCATTTTTATCAGCTTCAATTAATTGAGCTTCAAGATTTTCCATATTATTATTAAGGTAACGGTATCTTTTGGCTTTACACAATCTAATACCATCGATTATACTAGCATGATTAAGTTCATCACTTATAATAGCATCTTCAGCTGTAAGAATTGTCTCAAACAACCCACCATTAGCATCAAAAGCCGATGAATATAAAATAGTATCATCCGTATACAAAAATTCCGATATTTTCTTCTCCAGATCTTTATGAATCTTCTGAGTTCCCACAATAAAACGTACCGAAGAAAGACCATATCCCCATTTCTCATAACTATCCTTAGCAGCCTTTATCACAAAATCATGAGAAGCTAAACCAAGATAATTATTAGCACAAAAATTAAGAACCTGCTTCTTGGACAAAGTATCAATTTTCCCACTCTGTGGCGTAGTAACAACTCTCTCATCTTTCCACAATCCACTTTCCTTTATGTCATTAAGCTGCTCCCTATAAATCTTCTCTGCATTATCAAACAAAACATTCATCCCTCTTTCTTCATTTATTTTATCTACAATTAAAATTTAAATTTTATTAAAAGATACACTAGCCTGAACTAGCAATCATCAAAGGTATGATTCAAATATCAAGCGTAGATAGTATAGGGGGAATATGTAGCAGTGAGCCATGGACGGCGAACTCAGCAATTTAAACATGGACGTTTAATTTGCTGACGAAATATTCCCCCTATGCTATCTACGCGACCGTTATCCAGAATATTAATCTACTTAACCCTATTTATTCCCAACTAAGAACTACCTTCCCCGATTTCCCCGAATTCATTGCATCAAAACCTTTCTGGAAATCAGTATAATGATACTTATGAGTTATCACTTCACTTATATCAAGTCCCGACTGAATCATAGAAGTCATCTTATACCATGTTTCAAACATTTCTCGTCCGTATATACCTTTAATATTTATTCCATTAAAAACTATTTTATTCCAGTCAATCATAGTATCACTTGATTGGATACCAAGCATTGCGATTTTGCCCCCATGTTCCATACAATCTATCATATCGTTAAAGGCACGTGAGTTACCTGACATCTCCAATCCCACATCAAAGCCCTCTTTTATGCCTAATTGTTGCATAGTATCTTTAATTTTATACTTACTTACATCAACTGTAATTGCTCCCATTTTTTTTGCTAGTTCAAGACGATATGGATTAACATCAGTTATAACAACATATCTGGCTCCTGCTTTTTTAGCAATTGCTGATGCCATAATACCGATTGGTCCAGCACCAGTAATAAGTACATCTTCGCCTACAAGGTCAAAAGATAATGCAGTATGTACAGCGTTACCTAGGGGGTCAAAACAACTTATTATATTCTTATCAATATTTTCATCACATAACCATACGTTAGTAGATGGAATCACTAGGTATTCAGCAAAAGCGCCAGACCTATTAACACCTACACCGCTGGTATTAATACATAAATGTCTACGTCCAGCTAAGCAATTACGACAATGCCCACAAACAATATGACCTTCCCCAGATACTAACTCTCCAATTCTAAAACCTTTGACATTATCACCATATCCAACTATTGTTCCAACATATTCATGACCAATAACCATAGGGGTAGGAACGGTTTCGCTTGACCATTTATCCCAATTGTAGATATGAACATCTGTACCACAAATAGATGTTTTTTCTATTTTTATCATTACATCATTTTTACCGATTTCTGGAACAGGTACTTCTTCTAGCCAAAGACCCTCTTTAGGATATTTTTTAACTAAAGCATTCATGGTTTTCTTAGTTTCCAATTTTGTAGCCAATATAATTCTCCTTTCGAATAAAATATTCGGGAACTGAATTCAACTGTAAAAAAATTGAATTTATTATTTAACTATAGTATAAATAAAGAATGTTTTTCTGTCAAACACAATTTTGATAAAATGTAGTATTTATTTAGTACACACCATGAGTATGAGAATAGTTTTGAGATAAAAAAGGTAAATATATCCAATATATTTAATATATTAAACAATTTTTTTATTATTTAACATATTACATTAAGTTTACATATTAAAATGTTCAAATATATTAATTGACAATTCTTTGACGAATACATATAATTAAAGTCAGTAACTCAAAAATACTATAATTCGACAATATAAATAAGAAATATGCTAGTAATAAATGTGTGTATATTTCTTAGCTGAAAGGTTAGGATTCCAGTGGAAGAGATTAAGTATAAAATAATTAACGGTTATAAATTAAAAAAGAAAGAAGCCCTAGAAATCTATCGAACCATAGATGCTGAAAGTCTATGTGAGATAGCTAATGAAGTAAGACAATTTTTTATAGGAAATAAGATTGATCTTTGTACAATCATGAATGCAAAATCAGGTAAATGCAGTGAAGACTGTAAATACTGTGCTCAATCTGGACACTATGAGACAGGTGTCAGTGAATATCCATTGATCAGTAAGGAAGAAGCAATAAAAAGAGCAGAAGAAAATGTAAAATACGGAGTTGACCATTTTTCATTAGTAACTAGTGGAAAAGGAATATTAGATGATGACTTTAATAATATTCTTAATATATACAAGGAATTAGCAACTAGATTTCCGGAGCTAAGTCTATGTGCATCACATGGTATAATAACCTATGAACAAGCAGTCAAACTAAAAGAGGCTGGGGTTAAGACATATCATCATAATCTTGAAACTAGTAAAAGGTATTATGAAAAAATATGTACAACGCATACATATGGTGACAGGGTCAATACAATAATTAATGCAAAAAAAGCGGGATTATCTGTATGTTCAGGTGGAATTATAGGACTAGGGGAAAAAGTATTTGATAGAGTCAATATGGCTTTCGAACTAAGAAAACTTGGAATTAACTCAATACCTATTAATATTCTATGTCCTGTAAAAGGAACTCCATTTGGAGATAGAGAAGTATTAGAGCCAGAAGAAATACTTAGAACAGTTGCTATATTTAGATTAATATTACCTAAGGCAAATGTTAGATTTGCAGGAGGTCGTATAGCTCTAGGCGAATATCAAGAACAAGGCTTTAAATCAGGTGTAAGTGCTGCTATGGTAGGTAATTATTTAACAACAATAGGTAATAACATTGAAAAAGATATTGAAATGATTAACCGATTAGGATTCACTACAATAGAATAATATAATAAGACTAATACTCCTTAAGAGAAATCTTAGGGAGTATTAGTCATTTAGATACACAAGATAGTAGTTATGAAGATATTAAAAAATACTCAGGTATAGATGATGAAAATATATTATTCACAGGAAAAAAATATAGATAGTAATAATTTATTATCTTTAATTTTAATGATTTATATAGTAATCTTTTTCTAAAATATTACTTCCTTAGACTAATTGACAACGATAAAATATAGTGTATAATTAATAATTAGTAAAATATAATAAACATATATTTAACTATAACTTTAAGTATCATTAAAATGTGCGCTTTATGCGCTTTTATTGTGTCAATACAATTTAGCACTTTAAAGTCACATTACATAATAGCGTTGAAGTTTAAAGCGGGAATATATGGGATTATATAAAAAATAGGGAGAGCGATTTAATGAAAATTTACTGGTTTTTCTTAGTAGGATACATACTAATGATTATGGTTGTAAGTGCCATGAGTAGAAAAAAGGTTGATGGGGTTTCAGGTTATCTACTTGGAGGTAGAAAAGTGCCGCCTTGGATGTCAGCATTTTCTTATGGAACAGCATATTTCTCAGCAGTATTATTTATTGGTTATGCAGGAAAATTAGGTTGGAACTTTGGATTATCTGTACTTTGGATAGTAGTAGGAAATACAGTAATTGGTACATATTTAGCATGGGAAGTTCTAGGGAAAAGAACTCGAGAAATGACTCAAAGACTTAATGTATCTACTATGCCAGAATTTCTTGGGATAAGATACAAAAGCAAAACTCTTAAGATTGTATCGGCAACAATAATTTTCGTATTTTTAATGCCTTATGCGGCTTCAGTATATAAAGGATTAGGATATTTATTTGAAGAAATATTTGGAATACCTACGTATATCATATTAATAATAATGATGATCTTGACTGCTCTATATCTATTTGCTGGAGGATTAGTTGCTGCAACTATGGTTGATTTTATACAAGGATGTATAATGATTGTAGGAGTAATTTTAATGTTGTATTTTATCATTAAATTTCCAGCTGTCGGAGGTATATCAGGGGCGGTAAGTAACTTGAAAGCTATTAATAAAGATTTAGTATCACCTATTGGACCACCAGGAGTTGTACCTATATTATCATTAGTGATTCTAACAAGTTTAGGTAGCTGGGGATTACCTCAAATGGTACATAAATTCTATACAATCAAAAGCGAAGAATCAATCAAAACAGCTAAATGGGTATCTACGGCATTTGCACTATTAATAACTACAGGTGCTTATTTTACTGGAAGTATTAGTAGACTCATTATCAGTGATTGTCCTACTGTAAACGGAATGCCTGTATATGATAGGATCATGCCATTGGTTATAAGTGAAACTTTACCAACTATTGTTGCAGCAATAATACTTGTATTAGTATTATCAGCTTCTATGTCTACATTGGCATCATTAGTACTAGCATCAAGTTCTGCTATTGCTATAGATTTATTAAAAACAGTTAAACCAGATATCAGTAGTAAAACATTGATGTGGGTTATGAAGGTCTTATGTGTTGTGTTTGTGGCATTATCTTATATTGTAGCTACTGCTGATAGTCCTATACTTAACTTAGCATCGTTATCTTGGGGAGCTGTTTCAGGTTGCCTGTTAGCACCTTATCTATTAGGATTATATTGGAAAAAAGCTACAAAACAAGGAGTATGGGTAGGTATGTTGACGGCTTTAACTATTGTAATCTATGGTGTCAGTAAATATGGTTTTGGAAGTTCTAATATACCAACTGTAGGAGCATTAGCTATTGTTGTTCCAATAATAACTATGAGTATAGTCAGTCTGGTAACTGAAAATTATGAAGAAAGACATATTAATTATATATTTGCCAAAGAGACAAAATGATATAAATGTTGAAAGGAATGGGAAAAATGATTTGGTCAAAAGAAGAAACACTTGATAGAGAAGAAATAGAAAAAATTCAGTTGGATAGATTACAAGAAACGGTTAAGAGAATCTATGATAAGGTTCCTTATTATAAAGCTAAAATGGATGAAGTAAATATAAAACCACAAGATATTAAGTCACTTGATGACTTGTCTAGTATGCCATTTACTGTAAAAAATGATCTAAGAGAAAATTATCCATTCGGTTTATTTACAGTTCCCAAAAAAGAGATTGTAAGAGTTCATGCATCTTCTGGAACTACTGGAAAACCTACAGTTGTAGGTTATACCAAAAAAGATATCAATACATGGACCCAATTAATAGCAAGAATTGTGTCAATGGCAGGAGCGGATTCTACAGATGTTGCACAGATTGCATTTGGTTATGGTCTATTCACAGGAGCCTTCGGATTACATTATGGTTTGGAGAGAATTGGTGCAATGGTAGTACCGACTTCTAGCGGAAATACAGAAAAGCAGATTATGCTTATGAAGGATTTTGGAACCACTCTATTGGTTAGTACGCCTTCATATGCTTTACATATCATGGAAGTTGCGAGAAAAATGGGTATTGATCCAGTTAATGATTTAGATGTTAAATTAGGGCTTTTCGGTGGAGAAGGTTCTACTGAAGCAATGAGAGAACAGATTCAAAAAGGTTGGGGTATGTTTGCAACTGAAAATTATGGAATGAGTGAATTAATAGGACCTGGTGTTGCAGGAGAATGTGAGGCTTTATGTGGATTACACATTAATGAAGATCATTTTATTCCAGAGATAATCGATCCAAGTACAGGAAAAGTATTACCACCAGGAGAAAAAGGTGAGTTAGTAATTACTACTGTCTCAAAAGAAGCTCTTCCACTTATTAGATATAGAACAAAAGATATAACAAGACTCATGTATGAAAAATGTGATTGTGGAAGAACATTAGTGAGAATGGCTAAGATTGAAGGAAGAACAGACGATATGCTTATAATTAGAGGTGTTAATGTATTTCCTTCTCAGATAGAGGAAGTATTATTGAATACAAATGAAATAGGACCTCACTATGAAATTATAGTTAATAGACAAGGATATTTAGATAAAATTGAGATAAATGTAGAATTAGAAGATACTAGTTTATTAGATTCATATAGTAATCTAGATAAGCTACAACTAAAAATTAGACATAATCTAAAAACCGTATTGGGAATAGATGCTAAAATAAATCTAGTTGAACCTTATACATTGAAGAGATTTGAAGGCAAAGCAAAAAGAGTTATAGATAATAGAAATTAGAGGATGGACTAAAAGCTAAACAACTGTTAGAATAGATATATGATAATGATTGAATGTATTCTAACTCTCTAACATATAAGTTGAATATACTAATTATTTAACTTATAAAAAAGATAATATGTGTTGAATATTATGAAGTGATTAATCAATGAAAATGATATAATCAGAAATATTCAATATAATTTTAAATTGAAATGAAAGGATTGATATTAACAATGGCAGATAAGAAACTAATGCTTGGTAATAAAGCTGTTGCCAGAGGCGCTTATGAGGCAGGTGCTACTGTTGCAGTGGCATATCCAGGAACACCAAGTACTGAAATTACTGAGTTCGTTGCAAAATATGATGAAATCTATGCTCAGTGGTCACCTAATGAAAAAGTTGCTCTAGAGGTAGGTATCGGTGCTTCTATTAGTGGAGCTAGAACAATGGTAGCTATGAAACATGTAGGTGTCAATGTAGCTGCAGACCCATTATTTACTGTAGCATATACTGGAATTAATGGAGGGTTAGTAATACTTGCAGCAGATGATCCAGGTATGCATAGTTCACAAAATGAACAGGATAGCCGTTATTATGCAAGATCTGCGCATATACCAATGCTTGAGCCTTCAGATAGTAATGAAGCAAAAGAATTTGTAAAAGAAGCTTTTGAAATAAGTGAAAAATATGATACACCAGTTTTTATGAGACTTACAACTCGTATATCTCACTCTCAAAGTCTTGTAGATATTAATGATAGAGTAGATGTTCCATTAAAAGAATATGCTAAAGATTTTAAGAAAAATGTTATGATGCCAGGAATGGCAAGGGTAAAACATGTAGTTGTTGAAAAAAGAATGAATCAAATTTCCGAAGATTGTAACACTTTTAAATATAACACAATGGAAATGAATGATACTTCAGTTGGAGTAATAACTAGTGGTGTTCCTTATCAATATGTAAAAGAAGCATTACCTAATGCATCTGTTCTAAAACTTGGTATGGTACATCCTATCCCAAAAAAACTAATTGAGGAATTTGCAGGTAAAGTTGATACATTATACATAGTTGAAGAATTAGAACCAATTTTTGAAGAACAAATAAAATCTTGGGGCATTAAAGTAATTGGTAAAGAAATCTTTACAGTTCAGGGAGAATATAGTGCTAATTTAATAGTAGAAAAGATTAATGAGCATAAATTGAATCTTGACAATCCAAAACAATTACCAGTAAGACCACCAGTTATGTGTCCAGGATGTCCACATAGAGGAGTCTACTATGTACTTAACAAACTTAAAAAACATGCTACAGGTGATATAGGATGTTATACTCTAGGAGCACTTCCACCACTTGAAGGTATAGATACTTGTGTCTGTATGGGTGCTAGTATAGGTATGCTTCATGGAATGGAGAAAGCCAGAGGTAAAGAGTTCATTAAGGATTGGGTTGGAATTATTGGTGATTCAACTTTTGTTCACTCTGGAATTACTGGCCTTGTAGATATAGTATACAACAAAGGAATATCAACTGTAATTATTCTTGATAACTCAACAACAGGTATGACAGGACATCAAGATAATCCAGCTACAGGTAAAACTTTAAAAGGCGAAGAAACTCATGTGCTTAACCTTGTACAATTAGTAAATAGTATAGGTATCAATAGTGTACGAGTTGTTAATCCTTTCAAACCTGAAGAAGTTGAGCTTGCTGTAAAAGAAGAAACAATGAAAGAAGAACCTTCTGTAATTATAGCAACTGCACCTTGTGAATTATTAGATAAGAAAAGAAAGAGAGTACCATATAGAATAAATGTTGATGCATGTAAGAATTGTGGAATGTGTATGAAACTAGGATGTCCAGCAATTCAAAAGAAAGATGGCAAAATGACTATTAACGATACATTATGTAGTGGTTGTGGTTTATGTGCTAAAATATGTAAATTCGGTGCTATAATAAAGGATGGTGAATAATAATGGAAACTAAGAATATATTAGTTGTAGGTGTTGGAGGACAAGGAACACTTTTAACCAGTAGAATACTTGGTAATTTAGCTATACACTCTGGATATGATGTGAAATTATCTGAGGTACATGGTATGTCACAGAGAGGTGGAAGTGTTGTTACACATATTCGTTATGGAGACAAAGTATATTCACCTCTTGTAGAAATAGGAAAAGCTGATATAATACTTGCTTTTGAAAAAATGGAAGCTTTAAGATGGCGTCACTATCTAAAAAAAGATGGTTTGATTATTGTAAACGCTCAAGAGATTAATCCTATGCCTGTTATTATAGGAGCTGCTGAGTATCCACAAGATATAATTGAACAATTACATGATGCAGATAACAGAGTGATTGTTGCTGATGCATTAAGTGAAGCAAGAAAGATTGGTAATTTCAGAGTTGTCAATACTGTTCTATTAGGTCTACTTGCTAAAAACTTAGATGAAGATAAAGATAAGTGGGAAGAAGCTATAAGCCAGACAGTTCCAAACAAAACAATAGATATCAATGTAAAGGCTTTTGAAACAGGATATAATCTTTAATTATTAAAGTAATTATCAAAATGAATAATATAATATAAATTTTTATTTATAATCCTACCGCAACATATGATATAATATGATTGTGGTAGGTTTTTATTAAAGTGTAGGACATAGAAGTTACAATAGTAGGGTTAATACTACTTGCTTAATACTTCAAGGAGGGCTGAAAAATGATATGGAATGAACATATTGAATGTATGAGTAGAGATGAACTTAGAGAAATACAAAGTAAAAGACTATGTGAAACAGTAGAAAGAGTATACTATAATGTGCCTTTCTATAGAAAGAAAATGCAGGAACTTGGATTAGAACCATGTGATATAAAAGGAATACAAGATCTATCTAAATTACCATTTACTACAAAACAAGACCTTAGAGATAATTATCCATTTAACTTATTTGCAGTTCCAATGAGTGATGTTGTCAGAGTACATGCTTCTTCAGGGACAACTGGAAAGCCTACTGTAGTAGGATATACTAGAAGAGATCTATTATCATGGTCAGAAGTAGTGGCACGTTCTTTACACTGTGCTGGGGTAGAAAAAAATGATAGAATTCAAATAGCTTATGGATATGGTCTATTTACAGGTGGATTAGGTATCCACTATGGAGCAGAAAAAGTAGGGGCTACTGTTATCCCTATATCTGGTGGAAATACAAAGAAACAGTTGAACTTGATGAGTGACTTTGAAAGTACAGTTATAGCTTGTACACCTTCATATGCTCTTTATTTAGCTGAGGCAATGGAAGAACAAGGAATAGATCCAGCAAAACTTAAATTGAAAACTGGTATATTCGGTGCTGAACCATGGACTAATAACATGAGAAAACAGATAGAGGCAAAACTTCATATTAAAGCTATGGATATCTATGGATTAAGTGAAGTAATGGGACCAGGAGTAGCTTGTGAATGTAGTTATCAAAATGGTTTACATGTAGCAGAAGATCATTTTATTCCTGAAACAATTAGTACTGATACGTTGCAAAATGTAGAGGTGGGTATGGAAGGTGAATTGGTATTTACGACAATTACAAAAGAAGCTCTTCCAATACTAAGATATAGAACTAGAGATTTAACAGTACTTAATTACGATAAATGTGATTGTGGAAGAACTATGGTTAGAATGGAAAAATGTACAGGACGTTCTGATGATATGTTAATCATTCGTGGTGTCAATGTATTCCCATCACAAATTGAAAGTGTACTACTTGAAATGAGCGAAACCAAACCTCATTATCTGCTTATTGTCGAGAGACATAATAATCTGGATACTCTAGAAATATGGGTAGAAGTCGATGAAGCATTCTTCTCTGATGAAATTCGTAAATTAGAGAACCTAACTAAGAAGATTACACATGAAATTCAAAGCACATTAGGAATAAGTGTGAAAGTTAAATTGGTTGAACCAAAAACTATTGAAAGAAGTGAAGGTAAAGCTAAACGTATTATAGATAGGAGGAAATTGGTATGATAATAAAACAACTAAGCGTTTTCCTAGAAAATAAATCAGGTAGATTATCAGATGTAACTAAGGCTCTTGGAGATAATGATATCACTATTTCTGCACTTAGTGTAGCAGATACATCTGAATATGGAATCTTAAGATTAATTGTTGGTCAACCAGAAAAAGCTCATGAACTATTAAAAGAATTAGGTTTCTCAGTTAGTTTGACTGACGTCATATGTTTGATAATACCTCATAAAGCAGGAACGCTACATAAAGCAGTTAAAGTATTAGCATCTAATGGTGTTAGTATCGAATATATGTATGCTTATGCTATGAATGGAAATGCTTCAGTAATAATGAAAGTATCTGAAGTAAATAAAGCTATAAAAACATTAACTGAAAATGATGTTGAATTAGCAAGAGCTAGTGAGATATGTAATTAATATATAAAAAATAAATATAAAATAAATATAAAATAAATATAATAATTTGGTCTATATTTGACGGCTTTTATAGTCGTTCTTATTTTTTGTCATTTTAGCAATAATAATATCTTAATATAAAATAATATATAGAATAATGAAAATAGACATGTGTCCTTTTATTTAATGATTTAATTTAATATAATGATGTTAATGAAATTGTGAATTAAATACTAATTTTTACAAATAATATTAAATAAAATAAACATAATAACTAATCTAATAGGATTAACATTATTTTATAAACGAAATATGCTTATAAAATTAAATTAAATTAATATAATGTAAGCATTTATTAATAAAAAAATATAGACCGTATTCTTAAATAATTAGTATGGAGTGAACTAAATATGTTACTGCAAGAACTTATGGAATATCAACCAAAATTGAGAAGAATTCTTGAGGGTATGCCAAGTAATATTAAGGAAAGATGTAGACTGAAGACATATAAAAGTGACAGTACGATTATTAAGAAAGGTGAAGATATAAAATATGTCGATATATTATGCAAAGGCGAATTAAATGTTGTAAACGAATTCGCAAATGGAAGCATATACATATTTGATACCAATAAAGCCATTGATTTTATAGGTGAGATGGAAATATTAGCTGATGAACCAAGAGCTGTAGTAACCAATGTTGCAAAAACTGACTGTATAGTTTTTAGAATACTAAAAACTGACTTTATGAAATGGATTGAATGTGATAATTACATTACTCTCATGTTAGCTAAAAAATTAGCTGCGAGATCATGCTATACATCATGTTATCAAGGATATTCTCATTACTACCCAGCTGTTCATATGATTAAAAGATTTATTATTGAATATGTTAAAAGTGAAATAAATGATAATAATATAGTATATATTAATAAGAAGAGACAAGAAATAGCAGATATTTTGGGAATGAGCGTCAAAACAGTTGGAAGAAATATTACTAAATTAAAAGAAAGAGGATTAGTAACAATAAAAAAAGGCAAAATATATATTGATAAAAAACAATATGAAGATATGATTGATACTTTAGAGATATGGTAGTAGAATAATAAGCGGAATATATAACAGAAAGGAAGAGACATAATGAAAGCTTGGGAAATGGAACAACAATTAATAGAGTCAGCAATTCCAGTAGTGTTAAGTGAAGAAGAACAACAATGGGATGGAATGGCTGATACAGGTAAAGTTGATGATGATAAGATAAAACTTTTATGGGGAAGTAATGTACCAGGTTCTGGTGCGCCAGAAAGAGTTATTATTGCAGGTGTACAAGCTCTCGAAAATAGAGGATATATTGTTGAAGATTATGAAAAAATCGTTGAACAAGGTATGGAAGCACTAAAGAACAACGATATGGTAAAGCTTCATACACTTACTTCAAAATTATATTATCAGATGAATAATTCCATAAAAGATGAAAAATCCTCTTATTGGAAATATAAAATATACAAAAATTGGAAACAATATGAAGAGGATGTTACTTTTGTAAAAGACTCCTATGATGTAAATTCTAAAGATTTTGAAGAAAAAACACTAATAGGATGGAAATCACAATTAGTTGGTGGTGCTCTAGGTACTGCTATTGAAGGTTATACAACTGATAATTTAAGAAAAGCATTTGGTGAAATTAGAGACTATGTTAGAAAGCCTAATACGCTAAATGATGATATCACTTTTGAACTAGCTTTTCTTAAAGCTTTTATGGAAAAAGGAGGTGATGTAGATTCAGTAGACATTGCTCATGAGTGGATAGGTCTTATTCCTGCTGGATGGTCAGCAGAAGAAGTTGCTCTTAGAAATATTCGTTATGGAATTTATCCACCAGAAAGTGGTACATTCTGTAATCCTTATTGTGAATGGATTGGAGCTCAGATGAGAGGTGCTATATGTGGTATGGTTGCACCTGGAAACCCAAAAGAAGCGGCAAGACTTGCATGGCTTGATGGACAGATTTCTCATTATAATAATGGAATAATTGGTGAAATATTTAATGCTATGTTAGTTTCATTATCATTCACGAGAAAAGACGTAAGGTTATTATTAAAAGAAGTAATCAATATGATTCCAAGTAAAAGTGAGTATTATTCAGTTGTTAAATTTGCTCTTGATCAATGTGAGAAATCAACTAACTGGGAACAAGCATGGAGACCATGTGAGAAAAAATATGAGAGATACAATTGGATTCATGCTTATCCAAATGCGGCAGCTCAAGTTGTTGCACTATGGTTTGGAAATGGCGATTATGACGAAACCCTTCATATTATTGCTATGGAAGGTGTAGACGTAGATTGTAACGCAGCTCAAATAATGACAGCTATAGGAATTATTGTTGGTAAAGATAAAATCGCTGATAAGTGGACTGAACCATTTGACAATAATATCGAGACATATGTAAGAAGTATGGAGAATATCGACATTAATGAACTAACAAAATGGACAGTAGAAAGTTGTAGAAATGCTTTGAAAGCCTAAGTAATTAAGGTTTTTACTAATAGTTTCTTAGGTTGAAAATAATTTATCCATGGTGTATAATAATAACTTGTAAATTGCAAAATATGGCAATTTACAACAAAAAAACAAAGGGGGAATAAATGATGAAAAAATCATTAATCCTAATATTAACACTAGTAATGACAGTAACTATGCTTTTAGCTGGTTGCGGTGAAAAGAAAGACGATACTAAGACTCCAGATACTGGAGATACTACAAACAATGAAGATAACAAAAAAGATGAAACAGATGATGCAAAAACTGACGGACCACTAAAGATAGTATTATTAATCAATGGTAATCTTGGTGACAAATCATTCTTTGATTCATCTAAAGCAGGAATGGACCTTATTCAACAAAAGTATGGTGATAAGGTAGAAACTGAAACAATTGAAATGACTTATGATGAGACAAAATGGGAACCAGCATTACAAGATGTATCAGATAAAGACTATGACATAGTTATTGTTGGAACATATCAGATGGCTGAATATCTTGAAGATGTAGCTGTTGATAATAAAGATAAGAAATACATTATCTTTGATTCAACTGTTAACTACGAAGAATATGATTTAGATAACGTATATTCTATCGGTTACAAGCAAAATGAAGGATCATTCTTAGCAGGTGTTCTTGCTTCAAGAGTAACTACTTCAGATATGGAAGGTACTAACGAAGATAAGAAAATTGGATTCATTGGTGGTATGGAAAACAATGTAATCAATGACTTCTTAGTTGGATATATCCAAGGAGCTCAATATGCAGATGCAGATACAAAAGTAGCAATTTCTTATATTGGTGACTTCTCTGACGTTGCAAAAGCTAAAGAAATGAGTCTTGCTCAATTCAAACAAGGTGGAGTAGACATCGGATTCAACGTAGCTGGACAAGCTGGTCTTGGACAAATTGATGCTGCATTAGAAGCTGGTAAATATGTTATTGGTGTTGACTCAGATCAAGCTGCATTATTCGCAGATGAAAAAGAAAAATCTGATTTAATATTAACATCAGTATTAAAGAGAGTTGACCAATCCTTACTTCGTGCAATAGATATGCATATGGATGGAACTTTACCATATGGTTCTGCAGAAAGTCTTGGATTTAAAGAAAAAGCTATTGATATAGTTGATACTAACACAAATGTTTCAGCTGAAATCATGGAAGAATTAACAGAAATTGAGCAAAAGATTGTTAATGGAGATATAGTAGTAAAAACTGCATTTAAGATGACACAAGATGAACTTACTGAATTAAGAGATTCTGTTAAATAATAGTTTTGTAGTGTAATTTAGATGGTGCATTTATTGTTTTCAATGAATGTACCTTCTTAATAATAAGCTAATGGAGTGATAATATGCAAAACGAACTACTTAAAATGGAGAAGATAACTAAAGTTTATCCAAGTGGTATAGTAGCTAACGATGGAGTTGATTTCTCTATTAGAGAAGGAGAGATCCATGCTATTTGTGGAGAAAATGGTGCTGGAAAGTCAACTTTGATGAAAATATTATTTGGACTTCATACTCCAGAAGAAGGTAAAATAACTTTACGAGGAGAGGAAATTCACATAACATCACCTACAGTTGCCATTGAGTATGGTATCGGTATGGTGCATCAGCACTTTATGTTAGTTCCTTCTTTAACAGTTGCAGAGAATATGGTATTAGGTGTAGAGCCTAAAAAAGGTTTATTCATTGATATGGATAAAGCAATCAAGACGACAGAAGAATTATCAAACAAGTATAATCTACATGTTGACCCAAAAGCAAAAGTTGAAGATATACCAGTTGGAATTAAACAAAAAGTTGAAATACTTAAAGCTCTACTAAGAGGGGCCAAGATATTAATATTAGATGAGCCCACAGCAGTACTTACTCCTCAGGAGACTAAAGAACTTTTTAATCAGCTAAAATTATTAAAAGAAAAAGGACATACAATAATTTTTATCTCTCATAAATTAAATGAGGTAAAAGAATTATGTGACCGTATCACAGTAATGAGAAATGGTAAAAGTATGGGTGTTCATAATACAAGTGATGTATCAGAAGAAGATATATCAAGATTAATGGTAGGAAGAGATGTAATACTTAGAGTAGAAAAAGACAAAGCTTCACCAAAAGAAGCAGTTCTTAATGTAAAAGATTTAGTATATGTTAATGAATTAGGTAAAAAAGCTGTAAACGGTATTTCATTTAGTGTTAGAAAAGGTGAAATATTAGGAGTCGCTGGTGTAGAGGGTAATGGACAAAGAGAATTAGTAGAGTCTATCACAGGATTGGACAGCCCAACATCAGGTAGTATCAAAATAGGTGATGACGAAGTTATTGGAAAAACTATTAAGCAAATAAGAAGACTTGGTACATCACATATTCCAGAAGATAGAATGACGTATGGTGTTGCTGGTGATGTAAGTATTGAACAGAATATAATATCTGATAAATACGATACCAGTGAATTTAATGGTAGGATGTTATTAAAAACAAAAACAATAAAAGAAAAAGCAATTGCACTTATTAAAGAATATAAAGTTAAATGTAATACTGCTAATCAAAAAGTAAGAATGCTTTCTGGAGGTAATATACAAAAAGTAGTTGTTGCAAGAGAATTTTCAGGGGGACCAAAACTTCTTATAGCTAACCAACCTACAAGAGGGATTGATGTTGGAGCAACAGAATTTATTAGAAAAAGATTAGTTGAACTTAGAGATGAAGGAACTGCAGTATTACTAATTTCAGCTGATTTAAATGAAGTAATGGAACTTAGTGATAGCTTGATCGTAATGTATGGTGGAGAAATTGTTGCTTATTTTGAAGATACGAGTACATTAACTGAAGAAGAATTAGGTCTATATATGTTAGGCGTTAAAAAACAAACATCAGAAGAGATTGGGGGGGTTATTAATGCGTAAAAATCTAAAATTTGAAGTTGTTCGTACTAGTATGGCGATATTGATTGCACTAGCGGTTGCATTGATAATTATATTTTTAACAAGTAATGAACCAGGAGTAGCCCTAAAAGAGTTTGTTATAGGACCTATTGATAGTCTTAGACACTTTGGTAATGTTATAGAACTTGCAATCCCTCTAATGTTTACAGGTCTTGCAGTTAGTATTATGTTCAAGGCTCAACAATTTAACCTTGGTGCAGAAGGTGGTTTCTTCATCGGTGGTGTTGCAGCAATGGTTGTTGCAATAAAAGTATCATTACCTATAGTAGCACATCCATTAGTAGCAATATTATTTGGAGGTATTCTTGGAGCAATAGTTGTTAGTATACCTGCATTCATGAAAGTAAGATGGAATGCTACAGAATTAGTATCATCATTAATGTTAAACTATGTTGCATTATTTATAGGTGCATATCTATTAAATTACCACTTTAGAGATCCTAATTCAGGAGCTATAGCATCTTTCAAAATTCCAAAGACAGCTAAACTATCAGTTATTCTATCTGGTACAAGAATTCATGCAGGTTTAATAATTGTTGCTGTTATGGTAATTATTTGCTACTATTTCCTATACAGAACCAAGTGGGGATATGAAATAAGAATAACTGGTGAAAATAAAAGATTTGCCGAGTATTCAGGAATCAATACAGCAAAAGTAATAATAATATCTCAAGTGTTAGGTGGATTTATTGCTGGTATGGGAGGTTCTATTGAGGTACTAGGTTTATATAGGAGATTTACATGGCAGACGTTGCCAGGTTATGGATGGGATGGTATTATAGTTGCTATACTAGCTAGAAATAATCCTTTATATGTTCCTATCGGTGCAATTTTCTTAGCTTATCTTAGAATAGGTGCAGACTTGATGTCTAGAGGTTCAGATGTACAAAGTGAAGTAGTTGCTATCATTCAAGGTGTAATAATTGTGTTTATAGTTGCTGAAAGTTTCTTATCAAAATATAAACACAAATTAGTATACAAAGAAGCTAAAAAATTAAGCGTGAAGGGGGCAAAATAATATGGCTGAGGTATTTAATATTATTTTTACTACTGGATTTGGTTATTCTGTGTTAAGGGTAACGACTCCTATACTATTTGCTGCTCTTGGAGCACTTATATCAGATAGAGCGGGGGTAATTAACATTGCCCTTGAAGGTATCATGTTAACTTCAGCTTTAGCAGGTGTTATTATTAGTGCAACAACACACAGTGCATGGATTGGCTTATTAGGAGCGGTTGGTGTTGGTGCTTTGGTAGGTTTATTATTAGCTTACTTCTCGTTAAATCTTAAAACGGACATAATCTTATCAGGTATTGCTCTTAACCTTATGGCTGCCGGTGGTACAGTATTTGTTTTGTTTTTAGTTGCTAACAACAAAGGTGTTTCCTCTGGTTTGAAAAGTAAGGTTATACCCAATATTGATATACCTTTGATAGATAAGATTCCAATAATAGGACCTATTTTCTCAGGTCATAATGCGTTGACTTATATATCTTTATTATCAGTAATATTCATTTTTTACTTACTATATAAAACACCTCTAGGACTTAAGATTAGAGCTGTTGGTGAGAATCCTAATGCGGCTGATTCAGTAGGTATTAGTGTAAGAAAGATTAAATACATTGCTCTTATCCTTAGTGGAGCATTTGCAGGATTTGGTGGAGCGTATATGTCAATGGGATATCTACCATACTTTACAAGAAATATGACAGCTGGTAGAGGTTTCATTGCCTTAGCGGCAGAAGCAATGGGTGGAGCTACACCTATTGGAACATTACTTACATCGTTATTCTTTGGATTTGCAGATGCATTGGCTAACAATTTACAAACCCTAAGAGTACCACCACAATTTATATATATGATTCCATATATTGCAACGTTATTTGGTTTAGCAATATATGCATCACGTAAACAATCACAGATTAAAAAAATTAAAAAACAGAAGATTAAACAATTATAATGATTTATAAATAAAGCCGTTAATGTTATTATTGGTTATGGAGATTAAAATTCAATCCAATAATAATATATAGGCTTTATTTTGTATAAAGATGAAAACAATAAGCAAAGAGAGAAATATTCTATGCAATAACGCACATAGTTACTTTTCTTGTTTAATATATAAATCTACTAGAATTATAGGAGGATAAATTATGGCTAAACCAGTAATTATTGATTGTGATCCTGGACATGATGATGCCATTGCATTATTACTAGCTCTTGGAAGTGAAAAACTCGATGTGAAAGGAATTACAACTGTTGCAGGAAACCAGACAGGGGATAAAACAATTAATAATGCATTACGAGTATTAAGTTATTTAGGTATACAAAAAGAGGTTGCTAAGGGAGCGACTAAACCTCTGATAAGAGATTTGATAACAGCTGCAGAAGTTCATGGCGAAAGTGGTCTTGAAGGACCAGAATTACCAGAGCCATCATTTGAAAAAAGTGAAAAATCAGCTATAGAATTAATGTATGAAATAATAAATGACTCTAAGGATAAAGTAACCCTTATACCAACAGGTCCTTTAACTAATATTGCTAATTTGTTTTTGGCTTATCCAAGTGTTAAAAACAATATTGAAGAAATTGTATTAATGGGTGGAGCATGTTTTGGTGGCAATTGGACACCAGCTGCTGAGTTTAACATACTTGTTGACCCTGAAGCCGCTGATATAGTTTATCGTTCTGGATTACCAGTCACTATGTGTGGACTTGATGTAACACATAAAGCTCAAGTATTTAGTGATGAGACAGAACGTATTAGAAGTATAGGGAATAAAGCTAGTAAATTAGTTGCTGAATTACTAGATTATTTCGGGATATTCCATATGAATCCTAACTTTGGTTTCGATGGTCCGCCTTTACACGATGTTTGTGCAGTAGCATATGTTATTGATCCAAGTATCTTTGTTGCTAGAAAACATAACGTTGAAATAGATTTAACAGGCGAATTAACAGTTGGAGCAACAATTGTTGATTATTATAATACTAGTGGAAAAGAAAAAAATGTCAACGTTGTTTTTGACTTGGATAGGGAAAACTTTGTAAATTTGTTATGTGATAACTTAAAAAAATTTAATTGATATTAGGGAGGCAGGATAATGACTAGAATACCTATTATAATAGATACAGATCCAGGGACAGACGATACAACGGCTATACTAATGTGTCTGGCATGTGAGAGACTTGATACTAGAGCTATTACCAGTGTAGGAGGAAATGTAGGAATAGAAAAAACCTCTAATAATGCACGAAAGATAGTTGAACTCTCAGGAAAAGATGTAAAAGTTGCAATTGGAGTTAAAAATCCCATAGTGCGAAAGATAGTGAATGCGGAATTTGTACACGGTATTTCCGGTTTAGGAAATATTACATTACCCGAACCTGCAATGCCTTATTATGAAAAAGATGCAATTGATACAATCTATGAAGAAGCTATAGCAGCAGATGGCAGACTCAAGATTTTAGCTCTTGGACCTTTAACTAATGTAGCAGTAGCATTACTAAAATATCCACAATTAAAAAATATGATTGATGGTATTGTTTTCATGGGTGGAGCAATTAATCTAGGAAACGTTACACCAGCAGCTGAATTCAATATCTACGCAGATCCTGAAGCAGCAAAAATTGTTTTTGATTCAGGTATAGATCTAGTAATGGTAGGGTTAGATGTTACTCATGAAACTATTGTTACAAAAGAACAAAATAAAAGATTACATCAATATAATAACAAGGTAGCTAAAGTAGTAGCGAGCTTAATAGATTATACAATAGATAGAGAAAGTCCTTATAATTCTAATGGTGGTGTAATGCATGATCCTTTAGCGGCTGCAGCATTAATAGATAGTAGTGTATTAGATACAGAAGACTATTACGTTGATGTAGAATTAAAGAGCGATATTACTAGAGGAAAAACTGTAGCAGATGTGTTTAGAGTTACAAAGAATACACCTAACATCCATGTTGGGGTCAGGTCAGATAATAAAAAGTTCTTAGATATACTTGAATCCATGATAAGCAAGTATGAATAGATATTGAATAAGGAGGACGATTATATGAAGATTGTTGTTGTGGGTAGTACTAACATGGATTATGTATTAAAGACCAATGAATTACCTAAGTTAGGTGAAACATTATCAGCTGTATCTTTTAATACTGTATTCGGCGGAAAAGGTGCTAACCAAGCTGTAGCAGCGGCAAGGCTTGGTGCGGATGTCACAATGATTTCAGCAGTAGGCGACGATAATATAGGTGAACAGCTTAAAAATAATCTTGCAAAAGAAAATATAAATGTTGATGGTGTAAATGTAGTAGATGGCCCAAGCGGTGTAGCAATGATTACAGTTGCTGATAATGGTGATAACACTATTGTTGTGTATCCAGGAGCAAATGGAAAAATTGATGAAAAATGGCTAGAGGCTAATGAAGCATTGATTATGTCAGCCGACTGTATACTTGTTCAATTGGAGATACCTATTAACGTAGTTATGAAAGCAGTTAAAATAGCTAGTGATAATAATGTGAAAGTTATATTTAATCCAGCACCAGCAAAAGAGTTTCCTAATGATATTTTCAAGTATGTAGATATAATTACACCAAATGAGACAGAATTGAAGAAGATATCAGGAAAAGAGGATATTAAAGAAGGTGCTATGGAATTAATTGAAAGAGGCGCTAATAGTGTTGTTGTTACACTTGGTGAACAAGGAAGTATGTATATTGATAAAGACAATACAATCAGTGCAGGTTCATTTACTGTAAAATCAATAGATAGTACTGCTGCGGGAGATGCTTTTAATGCGGCATTAGCAATTAAGCTCATTGAATCAGATGATATAGAAAACGGGTTGAAATATTCAAATGCTGTGGGAGCTTTGGTTACAACAAAACTTGGAGCACAGACTTCTTTACCATTTAAGAATGAAGTAGAAACATTTATGAAAAATAACTAGTGCTTTTTTGCTTATTTATATAATAGTTAATAATATGTGTTGTACAAGACGTCCGTAGATGGGGGATGGGTGCAA
>NZ_BTPT01000073.1:0-106105 GCF_054408565.1 Vallitalea sediminicola | reverse complement strand
TTGCACCCATCCCCCATCTACTTGGCTTGTTCTGTGAAGCTTGTGGCTAGATTAATCAAGTAAAATGGTAATAGGAAATATAACAGTGGCAAGGTACTTTTGTAAATATAACCGAGAGCCTAGTAAATGCCATATCTTTAATCTTTCAATGGGGATAAAAAGGTAAGGTATTCTAGGTGTTANNTAACACCTAGAATACCTTACCAAAGCCACTAGCCGTAAGGAAAGATTAGAGATATGGTATTTACGGTAGTACGCAATTATACGCTTATCAATTACCCCTTCAATTTTGTACGAATATATTTAAGCTATAACAAAATAAAAAAAGTAAAAATATGTTAAAAACTCCTTCCACTAGTGTTATAATAAGACTAATTAATATTTTTACGAAGGAGGAGTTATATGAAACAGCCACACATACTATGCAGTGATAATGACATTGAAAAAATGGTTATATTGCCTGGAGACCCAGAACGTGTACTACGAGTTGCAGGATTTTTAGATACTTGGGAAGAAGTTGCTTACAATCGTGAGTTTAGAACAATTAAAGGGACATATAAAGAAATGCCAATCACAGTAACATCAACTGGTATAGGTGGTGCTTCAGCAACTATTGCCTTAGAAGAATTAATAGCTTGTGGTGGAAAATATTTTATTCGTATAGGCAGTGCAGGCGCATGTAACTCCATAATTGATATTGGAGATTTGATTATACCTACAGGTACAGTAAGAGAAGAGGGAGCTTCACGAATGTACGTAAGCGATAACTATCCTGCCGTAGCAAGCTTCAATCTTATGAGAGTTATATATGATACTAGTGTAAAATTAGGTTACAATATCTTTATGGGTATTACAAGAAGCCATGACTCATTTTATATTGATAATGAACGTGAAATAATGAAACATTGGAATTCTAAAAACGTACTAGGTTCAGATATGGAAACCTCCGCTATCTATACCGTAGGTTCTCTCAGACAAGTACACGTAGCTAGTATACTTAATAACGTTGTAAGATATGAAGCAGATGTAAAAGACGCTATTAACGATTATGTAGACGATGAAACAAAAGCCACAGAAGGCGAAAAGAAAGAAATAATCCTAGCCCTTGAATCATTTTACAACTTATATTGTGAGCTAATTAATAATTAACAAAGAACTAATAAGCATAGCTAAGAAATTACATTCAATTTAAATCACCAACTTTCATAAGAACGTAGCCATAAGAGAAGAGGTTATAGGGTTCGTTTTACGCAGACCGATCCTTCAGGAGTAAGGCAAGTAAAACGAACCCTATAACCTCAATCAATTAATTCACGTTTACAACTTAAAAACTAACTATATCTTACACTTCTTTCCTTCCCAAATAATAAAATCCCCTGGAAGTATTACCATTCATAGTAGTATAAGACATCTCTTCAAACTCAATTTCATCAAAGCAACTAACTAACTCCTTAATCCATTCCACTGTATGATGCCTCATAATAGCACCCTCAGGTAATTCAAACACACCATATTTATTAAACATATTATGAAAAACATTATATCTCTTAACATTCCTTTCATCAGAATTAATCAAGAAATCATTTATATATATTATCCCTTTAGGCTTTAGAACCCTTCTAATTTCAGATATCAATGCAAGCTGGTCATCATTACTTATAATGCTTGTTAAAACAGCGAGGATAATAACTGCATCAAAAGAATTATCTTCATATTCTAAAGATTTACTATCGGTACATTCTAGATTGAGATGTGAAAATTGAAGTTTCCCTCTATCAATCATGTTCTTAGAAAAATCAATCCCATATAATTTGTTATATCCTTTTTCGTATAATTGATGCAGAGTCCTTCCGTAACCACAGCCTATATCTAAAATCATATCATCTTTAGATATATATTTAGAAAAAACACTAAATTGAAATGGAGTAGTAAAGCTTTTACTATCTGCCATCTTATTCCAGTAAGATTTTTGGTAATTATAGTCCATTTAGTTAATCTCCTTTTTCTTTTGGATATTTTATCATATATGTATATTATTTGAAAGTGGAAAAAATATATTCTAATAATTTTAATAATGAACCAACATATATTGTGTGAACAAATAAAAATAATAAAGAATTATTGATATATTGCTTTAGAAAAATAATTGAATAGTTTAATATATTAAAATTAACAAAAAATAACTGAAATTATATTTTTAAATCAACTACAAAGTGGTAATATATAACTAATAAGCATAAGCTTACAACATAAGCTGATATTAAGGAGGAATTATGACTGGACGTGAAAAAGAAATATTAGAATTAATTAAAAAAAATCCACTTACTTCACAAAAAGAAATAGGGGAAAGACTAAACATCACTCGTTCGTCAGTCGGGGTTCATATTACCAATCTAATAAAAAAAGGTTATATCAAAGGGAGAGGATATGTCATGAATAAATCCGATTATGTAACAGTAATTGGAGCTGCTAATATTGATATTCATGGATTCACAGAAGAAAAACTTATTGAGAGAGATTCTAACCCTGGATTAGTCAAAATATGTCTTGGTGGAGTGGGGAGAAATATCTCTGAGAACTTGGCTAGATTGGGAATTGATACAAAACTTATCTCAGTTACTGGAGGGGATATTAATGGTAAAAGACTTATGGAAGAATGTACTCAAATGGGTATTGACATGGAACACTCTCTAGTATTACCTGATATGAATGCCTCAATTTACCTTGCTATCATGGATGAAAATAGTGATATGGCAATAGCTTTATCAGATATGAGCATCGTTGATAGAATGACACCAGAATTTATTAAAAGTAAATATCATATACTTAAGAATTCAGAAGTAATAGTAGTAGATACCTGTTTATCAAGACAGGTCATAGAATACATATTAACCAATTTCAAGGATAAAAAAATATTATTAGACCCTGTCTCCATAAAAAAATCAAGAAGAGTAAAAGATATAATCGGTGGTTTCCATACAATAAAACTTAATAAACATGAAGCTGAATATCTTTCTGGTATCAATATCGAAGATACACATGGACTTAAGAAAGCTGTAAATTATTTTATCAATAAAGGTGTTAAAAGAGTATTTATAACGTTAGGTAAAGACGGGGTATACTATGGAGAAAGTAATTATGCTAATGTTTATAAACCATCAAAGATTAAAGTGACAAATGCTACAGGAGCAGGTGATGCATTTATGGCAGGAATTGTATATGGAAATTTATATGAAAAGGATATTGATGAGATAGCAAAATTCTCTACAGCGGCTGCGATAATAGCCCTAAAAAACCATGAAACCGTTAATCCTAATATGAGTATAGAAAGTATAAATAATATATTGGAGGAGATAGAATGTTAGATTATATGGATATCAAGCCAGAAGTAAAAAAAGCTTTGGAGGAAAACAAACCTGTTGTAGCACTTGAATCAACAATTATTTCTCATGGGATGTCATATCCAGAGAACATAGAAAGTGCCAAAAAATGTGAGAGCGAAATTAGAAAAGAGGGAGGAGTACCTGCTACTATAGCCATCATTGAGGGAAGGATGAAAGTTGGATTAACAGATGAAGAACTGAATTACTTAGGTGAAAACAAAGGAATAAGAAAAGCCAGCAGAAGAGATGTGCCCATGTTGATAGCCAATAAATTAGATGGAGCGACAACTGTTGCAACTACAATGCTAATAGCTAATTTAGCTGGTATTAAGGTATTTGCAACAGGAGGTATTGGAGGGGTTCACAGGAATGCTCAACAGACATTTGATATATCTGCTGATTTAATGGAGCTTGCTAACACTAATGTAGCAGTCGTGAGTGCAGGAGTAAAATCTATATTAGATATAGGTCTGACATTGGAATACTTAGAAACTCAAGGAGTTCCAATTATTGGTTATAAAACAGATGATTTTCCAGCTTTTTATACTAGGAAAAGTGGATTTGGTGTAGATTATAATGTGGATTCACCTGAAATAATAGCAAAAGCAATAAAGGCTAAAGAAGATCTAAATATAAAAGGTGGTATGGTAATAGGGAATCCAATACCAGAAGAATACGAAATGGATTATGAGTATATAAATAATGCTATTGATGAAGCTGTACAAGATGCAAAGAAAAAAGGTATCAAGGGTAAGAATATCACACCATTCATATTAGCTGAAATACATCACATAACAGAAGGAAAAAGTTTATATTCTAATAAGAAGTTAGTGTATAATAATGCAAGAGTAGCAGCTAAGATTGCTAAGGAATTATGTGCATTACATTAATGAAAATAAGAACTATATTATATGATGATCAATCTTATGACTAGATATGAAACGTTTACAAAAAGTGATTCTACTTAATGTAAGCGTTTTATTATTGCTTTTTAGTGATGTAGATATATTAGATGAACATATAACATTGCGTTTGAATACAGATACACATATTTTAAATAACTATAGAAGCTGTATATAGCCTTGTTTAGTAGGTATTTGACCATGTTCAATTTATAAATATAAAAATTTTAATAATTTCATTGACAAATATGTAAGATGTTAATATAATATATAATATATTAGATGTTTATATAATATACCTAAAATAAATAAACTTAAAAAATTAAGCATGGAGGATAAATTGAATATGAATAAGACTAAGAAAAACACAATTCTATTTTTGTTAGGGAAACTAGTATCTTTATTTGGAACACGTATTTATGGATTTGCTATGGGGCTGTACATATTAAAAATAACAGGTTCTGCTCTTAACTTTTCCATAAGTATTTTACTGGCAACAATACCAGCTTTAATTTTTGGACCTCTTGGAGGTGTTATAGCTGATAGAGTTGATAGAAAGAAGATGGTTCTATTAGCAGATTTCTTTAGTGGTGTCATAATGTTTGTTGCTTTTGGATTGAGTCAGGTATTTGGATTGCAATTGTGGATAATATATATGTCAACAGTGTTACTTTCAATGTGCAATGCATTATTTGCAACGGCTTTTGATGCGGCTTTACCTAACTTGGTAGATGAATCTAGTTTAAGTAAAGTCAATTCATATAACCAAGCTATGAACAGTCTAACAGGTGTAATGGCGCCAATTATAGGTGGAATTGTTTATGCATTAGTACCTCCAACAATGTTTATAATATTTAATGGTGTATCATTTATATTATCAACTTTTTCAGAGTACTTTATTGATTTCTACTGGAAAGTAGAAAAAAGCGTAGAAAGATTGGTTATAAAAGAAGTAGACTTTTTTGCTAATATAAAAGAAGGATTTGCTTATATTAAAACTAAAAAATTGATATTTAGTGTTATATCTGTTGCTGTTTTCATCAATTTCTTGTTTACAGCTATAAATGTAGCTATACCACATATAGTAGTTGTTCAATTCAATATGTCAGATGAGGTATATGGTATAATTGAAGCTGCGCTTGCAATAGGATCCTTATTTGTTTCAATTACATTCGCTAATAAATTAGGGGTGTTGAAGCCATTGAAAATGGGTATTTTTGTAATAGGTTTGGGTATTATAAATATACTTTTCAGTGTTCCATTAATAGCTACTGGATTACTTGACATTAACAATTTTATCGCTATATACTATAGTATTCTTTTTTTCCTTATGGGATGTATTCTTGTACTTATAAATATTCCTATGGCTGTTTATATACAAAAGAATACAGACGATGAATATAGAGGGAGAGTCATGGGATTGAATGGAACACTTTGTATGGCGATTTCACCTCTAGGTTACTTATTACACGGATTTCTACTTGATTTAATACCAACATATATTATAATGATATATGCAGGGGTAGGTATATTCTTAATTGCAATCTACATGATTAAGAAAATGAATAAAATAATTGATAGTGATGAATCAATTATTGTTACAGACACTATGAAAGTTGTTGAGGTAGAAAGTTGATGGAGTGATATAATGATACCTGATATAAATTATAATATTGTGATAGATTTTATGCAATCTATTATTAGAATAATTGATGCTAATGAGTGGCCAGATTATGCAAAAAGATTTAAACTCAATAATGATATTTCTAAGTATGTTAAGAATGTTCAAGACAATATGGATCCTATATTAAAAAGAGATATGGAGTACTATTGTGGCAAGTTTTGTAAAGGGTTATTTGCTATCATTTTTTATGCAATCGATGAAGATATCAACGATGTTGGTATACTGCTTGATAATATGGATGAGATGTCTGGAGAAGATCTAGTTAATACTATTATAGAAAAACTAGAACTTGATATTCCAGAGGAAGGTAGTGAAAAACAACTCAAAAAATCTATAGAAGATGGTTTGAAAAATGATATGATGGATTTTGATAAAGTAGAGATATACATGGATTACTTTAAATATCCAAACGAAATGAAAGAAAGATTAGTCATAACTTTAAGAGAATATTATAATAAATTTTTTGTATCTATTGAACAAGAAGTTGAAGATTTCATGAGTAGGAAACTGAGCGAACATAGGTTATTAATAAAAGAAGACTATGATAAATTCTTTGATAATATGGTTATGTTGATAGATAAAGATTTAGTCATAGATAATGAAGTAGAGTTTTATATATGTTACTTTAGTGAAATAGGCTGTGGGCTTAGATATACTGAAGATGGAGTCTATACTATTACTTATGGTTATGGGTTGGAACAAAAATATGATGATAATATGAAGAAGATGGAATATCGAGAGTTGATAAAATTATTAAATGATGATAATCGTTTTGAAATAATAAATCTGTTAGGGAAAAGGTCATGGTACAGTAAAGAATTAGCAGACCATCTAGGTATTACTACTGCAACTATGAGTTATCATATAAAAAAAATGAGTACTTTAGGTATATTTGATGTTGAAACAGGGAAAAACAAAAGATTATATTATAAATTGAATAAAAATAAGTTTATTAAGATAATGAATAATATGTTATTCGATATTATTGATGAAGAAGAATAAGGTTATGAATTTCTCACGCAAACAAAAATACAGCATGTTTTTTATCTAAGATTATGATATAATTCAAGTTAACTAGTTAATAATAAATTTTATTTGGTAATTATAGCTATGAAAATTAAAATTCATAGCTTTTTTTTATAAAAATTTAATATTGACCATTGGTCATTTTACGAATATAATAAGCATGGATTTAAAAATGACCGTTGGTCAATATGGATTGAAGGTGTGCTATGAGTAAGATTATAGAGAATAAAAAGCAAAAGAAAAACGCTATCTTTAGTTCTGCATATGAATTGTTTACAACTAAAGGTTTTGACAAAACTGCAATAAACGATATTGTAAAAAAGGCAGGTGTGGCTAAAGGTACTTTTTACCTCTACTTCAGAGATAAAAATCAAATACTTGATAATATTATTTTAAAGAAAAGTTCAGTTATCATAAAAGAAGCGTTTCAAGAGACTATGGATAAAGAGCATGAAAACTTTATTGAAGCGATTATATTCTTTACTAATTATACAATAGAATACCTCAAGGATAATATTATTCTTCTAAGTCTGATCTACAAAAACTTATCTTGGGGATTGTATAGAAAGGCATTAAGTGATCCCGAAATAAGTAATGATATGGATGAAATATACAATACATTTTTAGATAAGTTAAAAGACCATAACATTCCAGTTGAAGATGTGGATAAAACATTATTCCTTATTATTGAATTAGTTGGTTCAACTTGCTATAGTTCAATCATTCTAAAAGAACCAGCAAGCATAGATGAGATGAAGCCAATTCTTTTTAATGTAATAAGGAAAATGCTTGAATAGTAGTAGACTTATGAAATGACTAATGATTGCAGAAAGGGAGGATAACATGAAAAAGTTTGCAAGAATGATTGTAAAACATAGAAAAATAGTTTTACTAATAGGTATCTTGTTAATGATACCATCACTTTATGGTATGACCAATACAAGAGTAAATTATGATTTACTGACATATTTACCTGAAGAACTTGATTCTATGAAAGGTCAGGAAGTAGTAGACAAAGTATTTCATAAAGCAGCAACAGGGTTACTCATTATTGAAGATATGGAATCAAAAGATGTAATGGAACTCAAAGAAAAAATAAATCAAGTAGAAGGTGTTGAAAAAACACTATGGATTAGTGATGTAGTAGATATCACTATACCTAAAGAATTTCTACCAAATAATATAAAAGATATATTTTATAGTGAAAACTCTACTTTAATGATGATAGAGTTTACTCATGAAGCTGCATCTGATGAAACTCAGACAGCCATAGAAGACATTAGAGGAATAATGAACAAACAATGTTTCTTAAGTGGTATGTCAGCAATACTTAGAGATACAATTAAATTAGCGGATAAAGAAACACCTGTATATGTTTTATTAGCAGTTGTTTTAGCTACAATTGTTTTAGCATTGACATTAGAATCAACAATTGTTCCATTAATCTTTTTAGCAGCGATAGGTATGGCTATATTATATAACTTTGGAACTAACATTTTCTTAGGAGAAATATCATATATAACCAAGTCATTGGCCGCGGTGCTGCAATTGGGGGTTACCATGGACTTCTCAATCTTCTTATTACATAGATATGAAGATGAGCTGAAGATTAATAGCAATAAAGAAGAAGCAATGGCTGTTGCAATAACAAAGACAGCAACATCAATTGCTGGTAGTTCATTAACTACAATAGCAGGTTTCTTAGCTTTGGCAGTTATGAAATTAGGGTTAGGTAAAGATATAGGTTTTGTAATGGCTAAAGGAGTATTAATAGGTGTATTGTGTACTATAACTATTCTGCCAGCACTTATACTGACATTTAATAAAGTAATACACAGATTCAATCATGGTACAGTATTACCATCATTTAATGGTACAGCTAATTTTGTAATAAAACACTATAAAAAATTGGTAGTATTGTTTATCCTATTATTCATACCTTTTATATACGGTAAAGCTAATACGGAAGTATATTATAATTTAGATGAATCATTACCAAGAAATCTTGATTCCATAGTAGCACTTGATAAGCTGAAAACAGGTTATGATATGACAACAACTCATATGATTGTTTTGGATTCAGAGACTCCATCATATAAAGCAAAAGAAATGATTGGTGAAATTGAGCAATTACCAGGAGTTAGGTCAGTAATTGGATATGACAAATTAGTAGGTCCAGCAATACCATACGAATATGTCCCTGATAAATTAACTGATATACTTGAAAAAGATGGTTACAAACTCTTATTAGTTAATTCCAGTTTCAAAGCTGCTACAGATGAACAAAACAGACAATTACAAGATATGAATGATATTGTTAAAAAATATGATGAAAATGGTATGGTTACAGGTGAAGGTGCATTGACAAAAGATTTGGTTGAGTTAGCAGATGTAGATTTCAAGAATGTAAGTATAGCATCGATTGTAGCAGTATTTGCAATTATACTATTGGTATTTGGTTCTATATCAATTCCTATTATTCTAGTGGGAACTATTGAACTTGCTATATTTATTAACATGGGGATTCCTTACTTTACTAATACGACTATCCCGTTTGTATCCTCAATCGTAATTGGAACCATTCAATTAGGAGCAACTGTAGATTACGCAATATTATTAACTACTAGATTCAGAGAAGAAATACGACATGGACATGATAAATTTGAAGCTATGAGACTAAGTCTTCTAGGTTCAGTTAGATCAATAGTAACTAGTGCCTTAACATTCTTTGGTGCAACAGTTGGAGTTGGATTCATTGCGGATATGGAAATGATAAAAAGTTTAACAGGAATGATTTCAAGAGGTGCAATAATTAGTATGTTCATCATTATATTCATGTTACCAGCACTTCTCCTCTTATTTGAAGGATTCGTTTCAAAAACTAGTAGAAAATGGCGCAGAAATTAAGAAAGGATGATATAGTATGAAAAAAAGAATGAAAAAGATATGTAGTTTAGCAACGGTTTTACTAATGACAACTAGTACCTTATCTTTGGCTGCTGATAATACAATCACAAAAGATGAAACTGTATATGTTAATTTATCCTCAACAGGAGAAGTTGAAAAAATAATAGTAAGTGACCAGATACATTCAGATGTAGAGGGGCAAAAGATTATTGATAGTTCTTCTCTAACGGAGATAAAAAATGTTAAAGGTGAAGAAAAGCCTAGTATAGATGGAGAAAATATAGTATGGGAACTAGAAGGAAAGGATTTATTTTACCAAGGTAACACAGACAAAGAGATTCCAGTAGAGATAAAAGTAAACTATTATTTAGATGGTAGCAAAATAGAACCATCAGAATTATCAGGTAAGACAGGTAAAATCAAAATAGAACTAGAAATGATAAATAAAGAAAAACATCAAACAGTTATAAATAATGAAACTAAAGATATCTATACTCCTTTTATGGTGGCTTCTGTAGTGATGTTACCAGATGATATTTTTAGTAATGTAAAAATCAATTCAGGTAAAATATTAACTGAAGGTAATAATCAAATTATAACTTACGTATCAGTGCCAGGTTTGAACGAATTGATACCTGATGATTCAGCAGATATTAATATACCTGAAAAATTAGTAATAGAAGCAGACGCAAAAGAATTTGAATTAGGACCTATCATGTCAGTGGCAACATGTGAATTACCTGAAATTGATGAGCAAGGTGACTTAGGAAGTATAAGTGAAATGATTGACTCCGCCAATGAATTGGAATCAGCTTCTAGTCAATTAAGAGATGGAACCAAAACTTTATCAGATGGACAAACAGCACTTGCTGATAATTTAGTGAAATTTAGAGCTGGTGTAGTAGAATTAGGTCAAGGTAGCACAGCATTAATTGATGGAGTGGGTCAATTAAAAATAGGAATTGATTCAGCTTATGAAGGTGCAACTAAAGTAGCTGATGGTATTAAACTATTTGTAAATAGTGCAGGCGAATTTGGAAAAGGTGCTAATGCATTTGGAGCAGGATCAAAGAATTTTGCCGAAAAAGCAGGAGAATTTGCTAATGGAGCCAGTAAGCTTTCTGATGGATTAGGAAAACTAACTAGCAGTACAAAAGAATTAGAAACAGGAGCAAAAACTTTAACAAGTGGAACAGACAAATTGATAGCAGGTGAAAACCAAATAACTACAGGTGTAACCGCAAGCTTAAAAGGTGTTCAAGGTTTAATTGCAGCAGTAAAACAACAAGACCCTAAAAGTCCTATGTTAGCAACTCTAAAACAGATTGAAGCTGGTCTGAAGGCTGTTGAAGATGGTTCTACTAATATGACAAGTGAATTGAATAATTTCAAGAAAGGTCAACAAAAATTAACTGCTGGATTAGGTGAACTTAACAAAGGTACAGAAACTATTAAAGAAACAGCGGGATTATTACAAGCAGGTAGTAAAGGTCTTGTAGATGGTGCTGATAAGTTAGTACAATCGGCTACTCAATTAGATGGTGGAGCTAAGAAAATAGTGGGTGGCTCTACTGAATTAGTAGCTGGATCACAAGGTGTAAGTGATGGATTAGGAAAACTATCAGAAGGTTCTAAGGCTGTCGTAGCAGGAAAAGACAAATTAGAAACAGGAAATAAAGGAATATTATCAGCAACTAATCAATTAGTAGATGGTGGAAACAAATTAAAAAATGGTGCAAAAGAACTTAATGTCAATATGAATAAATTTCATCAAGAAGGTATTAAAAAATTAAGCAGTGTCTTAACAGAAAAAACAGATTCATTGGATGATCTACTTCTTGTAAAAGATGAACTAATCAAGTTGGCTGACGAATACAACAGCTTTTCCGGAATTGGAAAAGATATGGAAGGTTCAGTTAAATTCATTATGAAAACTGAAGAAATAAAGAACGTCAAAGAAGTAGTTGCTAGTACAGAAACAAAAAGCAAGGAAAAGAAAGGATTTATTAACTGGATTAAAGGATTATTCGGCAAATAAATTATATATAAGTTATAACAAATAATAAAAGGTAATCTGATTTCTTGGAGTAATTATTCAAGAATTAGATTGCCTTTTATTTTATTGCTTAATCATGAACAGTACTTTTGGTGTATTCTGATTTTAAATAACAAGAATAATTATATTCAATTATGTAAATAAAAAGTATATGAATGATAATACTGAGAATTAAACCTAAAATTCAACAAGGAGACTTGATAATGAAGAAATTAATTACTACACTATTAATTACTACATTAATAATAGCATCTATAGGAGGATGTGAGCAGGCTAAGAAAAAAGTAGTTAGATTTGGCGCAACTGCTGATTATTATGGTGAAACAAAAGCTGTAATAGACCAATTCAACCAATCACAAGAAACTTATGAAATTCAATTAATAGAACTAGAAGGTAACGATACCGATATCCATGATGAAATTAAAGAGTCCATATCACAAGGTTCTGCTGAATTGGATGTTATATCTATGGACGTTACATGGGCTGGAGAATTTGCAGGAGGAGGTTACTTAGAACCTATTGATGTAAGAATGCAGGAAAAAGGATATAAGAAAACAGATTTCAACGAAGGAGCTATGAAGGCGGGTAATCATGAAGGACAGCAATATACGTTACCTTTCTATCTAGACTTAGGATTATTATACTACAGAAAAGATATAGTAGAAGAAACAGAAGCAAAAGTATTAGAAAGTGGCAATTATACTTATGGAGACTTGTCAAAATTAGCTGAAAAATATAAAGGACAAGGAAACACAGAAACAGGATTCGTTTTTCAATCCAGTGTATACGAAGGATTAACTATAAATGTAACAGAATTCACTAATTCATTTCATACCATAAAAAGAGGATTGGAAACAATGAAAATGTTTGTTGATGCTGATTATACTCCTAGCGATATATTATACTACAATGAAAATGATACTAATGATGCTTTTATAGAAGGTAAAACTGTTTTTTCAAGAAATTGGCCATATCAATCTAACTTAGTCAACAATGAGCAGCTTGAATCCAAATTAGAAAAAGAACAGATTGGAATTGCACCTTTACCTAATGGAGGTGTAATAGGAGGTTATGTTTTAGGGATAAATAAAAACTCATCAAACAAAGATGGAGCTTGGGAATTTGTTAGATATATTTCTAGTGAAGAAGGTCAAAAAAATATAGTTATTGAGGGTAAACATATACCAGGATACAATAAATTATTGACAGATGCTGATATAATAGACTCCAATGAATTGCTAAATTCACAAGGGTTCAAGAATGCATTAGCCTCATCAATAGTACGACCTATCTCTGATAAATATACAACAGTATCAGATGCTATACAGATAAATGTACACAAATACTTATCAGGAGCACAAGATATAGGTATAACCATTGAAGAATTAGAAAAACTCATATTAGACAATAAAATAATCTCAAAACAATAATTTGTATATTATGCAATATTATTAATACTATTACTATAGTTACTAACCGAAAGAGTGGCAAAATAAACATATATAGTGATAAGAACGATTTTTACAGTTTGTTTTCTTCAAAACAGATAAAACAACAAATGTAACGAGAGTGATTATCACTATATATGTTTTATGATACTACCGTTGTCCATTCCTTAACACATAAGTTAGATCCTACTCAACCTTTTTGGTCTGTACTATAGTATACATAAACAACAACGCTACAACAAATGATATAGCTGTCAAGAAAAATAAAACATTAAAACCAATAATATCAACAAAAAGCCCGAATATCAATGGGCCCGTTATAGCAGCTACCGAAGAAGAAAAATAATAAAATCCAGTATAAGTACCAACTTTCGTTTCATCAACACCTTCAACTATGTAAGGATAAGAATTTATGTTAATCAGTGACCAGAATATACCAGCTATTGCTAACAATGTTATCATAGCATATTTATTAAAAGGTATGATACCAACAGGACCCATTAATCCAATGATAATAAAGATGAAAATATCAATAGTTAAACCAATAAGAATAGCTTTCCTTTTACCCATTTTTTTCCCTATAAATCCAGCAGGAATTGCAAAAATCAGAAAAGCGGCTGCAAAAGCACTGAGAATAATTCCCGATTCATGTTTTTGTAAACCTACATAATGAACTATATAGTTACTAAATGTAGCTTCCATACCTTGATAACCAATAAACCAAAAAAGGATGGCAAATAGTAAATGGAAAGTTTTGCTATCTTTACTACTGATGATATCTTTTAATGTAGACATTATTTTTACTTTTTCACCTGATTCTGCTGTGCTGTATGTATTTGGTTCTTTTATGAAAAATATTATAATGAATAAAGAAATAATCATAACTATACCAGTAGCGGTGAAGGGTAGGTGATTATTGATCTCATATAGCTTTGAACCACCATACAAAACGAAAACGGCAGCTAAACCTCCCATGAAATTAATAACTGCATTAGCCTCACTTCTTTGATGTGAAGGTATCATATCAGGCATCAATGCCACAGTTGGACCTCTATAAATCGCCATTGAAAAATTAAGAATGGTAATAATAATTATAAATAATAATAAATCATTTGAAAATATAGGTAATAGAATAAACATTAACGCTGATATAGGAAGACCAATCATTATAAAAGGTTTTCTTCTACCGAATCTTGTGTGGGTGTTATCGCTTACGGCACTAATAAATGGTATTAAGAATATAGCTAAGATGTTATCAAGGGTCATGATACTATTTACAACTAATTGACTTGGAAAAAATTCTTTCAAAAATAATGGAACATAATTGTTATAAAGGGGCCATACTAAACTAATAGCAAAAAAACCAAAACCTAAAATGAAAGTCTTCTTATAATTTAATTTTCCTGTAGCTTCTTTAACCATGAATTCATCCTCCAATGTATTAATTTTAAGTTCAATATATATATTATACAATAAAATTGTAATGTTTTTGATAAAATATTGTTAAATATATAAGTTGAATTAATTAATTGCTATAGAGGCAGCATTATTTAGTAATATTCAACTTATAAAACCAAGGGAAATATATTGAACATATTGAAATTGGGTGTGCAGATGTTAAAATTCAATATATATAGTTGTAAAAGCATTAAGATATTCTAACCTCTAAATTAAAAAAATATGATATAATAAGGATATTGCAAAAAATTACTTATAGAATATTGTTATTAAGACATATATAATTTATTTTATATCAATTTGATAATAAGAGAAGTTATTATTTTTAGAATTCTATTACCTTTTAAAGTAGGTTACATAATATATTAGTAGATATTAGTAGAGTATGAAAGGATGTATTTATGGAGATAGATAGAATAACCAAAGAATTAACAAAGGAAATAAGAAAAGAAAATGTTGGTAAAGATGAAAGAATGGCAAAACATACCACTTTTAGGGTGGGAGGAAATGCTGATTTATTTATAAGTCCAAGTAATGTAAATGAACTATCTCATGCTATAAAGACATGTAAAACTTTTAACATACCTTACTATATAATTGGTAACGGAAGTAATATAATTGTAAAAGATAATGGTTTTAGAGGCGCTATAATACAAGTATACAAAAATTTCAATAATGTTACTATTGAAGATAATACTATTACTGCTGATGCGGGTATCCTATTATCCAGATTAGCTAAATTAATTGCAAATGAAAGTCTAGAAGGATTTGAATTCGCATCTGGTATTCCTGGTACATTAGGTGGTGCTGTATATATGAATGCAGGAGCCTATGGCGGTGATATGTCTAAAGTAATTGTTTCGGCTGATGTAATTGATGAAAAAGGAGATATCATCACATTATCTAATGAAGAATTAAAATTAGGATATAGAACTAGTATAATTCAGCAAAACAATTATATTGTGTTAAATGCAGTATTAAAATGTAAAAAAGGCAATAAAGAAAAAATAAAAAGATTAATAGAAGAACTTAATAGCAAGCGTAAAGAAAAACAGCCTTTGGAGTATCCCAGTGCAGGTAGTACTTTCAAGAGACCAGAAGGATATTATTCTGGCAAGCTTATTATGGATAGTGGATTAAGAGGTCATCAAATAGGTAATGCCCAAGTATCTGAGAAACACTGTGGATTTATTATTAATAAAGGTACTGCTACAGCGGATGATATCATTAATCTTATTGATTATGTAAAAAATACAGTAAAAGATAAATATGATGTTAACTTAGAAACAGAAGTTAGAATAATTGGAGAATAAAAAAACTAGAAAGGATGAAGCTCATGCGATTTGTAATTGTTACAGGGATGTCTGGTGCAGGCAAAAGTATTTCACTGAAAATGTTAGAAGATATTGGTTTCTTTTGTGTTGATAATCTTCCACCAGTACTTATCAATAAGTTTGCACAGATTTGTTTCAGCCCTGATTCTGGAATAGATAAAGTTGCTTTAGGTATTGATATCAGAGGTGGGAATTTATTTACTGAGCTTCTTAATGAAATAAAAAAATTAGAGAACGAAGGCTATGAATTAGAAGTTCTTTTTCTAGATGCTAATGATGAAACTCTAGTAAAAAGATTCAAAGAAACAAGAAGAAAGCACCCGCTTGTATCAGAGGGTAGAATACAAAACGGTATTGATAAAGAAAGAGAAATACTTGAACAGGCTAAAAAAAGAGCTAACTTCATTATTGATACCAGTAAATTATTAACAAGAGAATTGAAATCAGAACTAGCAAAGATATTTTTAGAAGGAAAAAAATATGAGAATTTAATTATTACTGTCTTATCCTTTGGATTTAAATATGGGATTCCTTCAGATGCTGATTTAGTCTTTGATGTGAGATTTATTCCTAATCCTTTCTATATACCAGAACTAAAAGAGAAATCAGGTAATGACCAGGAGATTAAAGATTATGTGCTGAAATGGGATGTATCAAATAAATTCATTGATAAATTGGATGATATGATTAATTTCTTAATCCCTAATTACATTCAAGAGGGAAAAAATCAATTAGTTATTGCTATCGGTTGTACAGGAGGTAAGCATAGATCTGTCACTTTAACAAATGAGCTTTATAATAGATTATTAAAACAAGATTACAGTACCAATATTTATCACAGAGATATAGAAAAAGACTCAAAATTGAAGAATTGATATTTTTGTATCTTATTATTAGTATTGAGGAGTGAGTTATTAAATGATTCAAGATATGGACGATATAAAAATAGTAACTATGGGTGGAGGTACTGGATTATCTACAATGCTCAGGGGACTGAAAAAATATACTGAAAATCTTACTGCCGTTGTTACTGTTTCAGACAATGGAGGTAGTTCAGGAATACTTAGAAGAGAATTGGATATGCTTCCTCCTGGTGATATTAGAAACTGTATATTGGCATTAGCTGAAACTGAACCAATTATGGAAAAAGTTTTTCAATATAGATTTACAGAAGGAAGCTTAAGTGGACAAAATTTCGGTAATCTCTTTTTAGCAGCCCTTAATGGAATATTTGGAAGTTTTGAACAAGCGATAGAAAAAACAAGTGAAGTCTTAGCAGTAAAAGGTAAAGTTCTTCCTGTCACTACCGAAAACGTTGAATTATGTGCTCTGTTTGATGATTTGGTTATAATTGAAGGAGAAAGTGAAATCGTTCAAAGATGTAAAAACGATAGAAAGAATATTAACGATGTATGGTTACAACCTAAGAATCCAGAACCATATGATAAGGTTATAGATGATATTAATGAAGCTGATATATTGGTTCTTGGACCAGGTAGCCTGTATACCAGTATTATACCTAATCTATTGGTAAAAGATATATCACAGGTAATAAAAAAATCTAAACCAACAGTCATTTATGTGAGCAATATAATGACACAACCAGGTGAGACAGATAATTATAATTTAACAGATCATATTAATGTTATTGAAAAATATCTAGGAAAAGGTATAATAGATTATATTATAGTCAATGACCAAGAAATACCTAATGAAATTTTAGAACTCTACATAGAAGATGGAGCAATACCAGTTACATATGATGAAAATTTATTAAAAGATAAGGGAATAAAAGTATTAGAAGCTCCTTTATTGAAGATACTAAATGGGACCACATTAATTAGACATAATTCTGATAAACTAGCAGAAGTTATAATATCTATATTAAAACAACTTTAACCAAATCCTGCATTTTGCCATCTATAACCTAATAAATATGCAAATAATGGGTAAAATAATTAGAATGATAGGGTGTGATTATATGTCTTTTTCTTCTAAAGTAAAAGAAGAATTATCAAGGCATATTGGCAGTGCAAGACATTGCAGAATTGCTGAAATAGCAGCTATTATTAACAGTTGTGGTAAGATTAAAGTAGTAAATAATAATGAAATAACTATAAAAGTACAGACAGAAAATGCTGCTGTTGCAAGAAAGTACTTTACATTGTTGAAAAAAACATTTAATATTAATGTTGAAGTATTAATAAGAAAAAACACTCAGTTAAAAAAGAGTAGAATATATGTAATGTATATTACTAATGCTCATGTAGCTCTTAAGATACTAAAAGCAATAGGTATTGCAGAGTTTGGGGAAGATGGAAGACTTCATATAGTTCATAAGATTAACCCTTTGATTGTGCAAGGTACATGTTGTAAAAGGGCATACATTAGAGGAGCGTTCCTAGGAAGTGGTTCATTAAGTGACCCAGAAAAAACATATCATCTAGAATTTGTTAGTTGGCATAAAAAACAAAGCGAAGAGTTAAGAAAATTGATTAATTCATTTGGCATGGAATCCAAAACAATTATGAGGAAAAAATACTATATCACTTACTTAAAAGAAGGTTCTCAAATTGTTGATTTGTTAAATATAATGGAAGCACATGTAGCGCTTATGGACTTGGAAAATGTAAGAATCTTGAAAGATTTAAGAAATAACGTTAATAGAATTGTTAACTGTGAGACGGCAAATCTTAAGAAAACAGTATCTGCTGCTGTTAGACAAGTAGAAGATATTAAATATATAGATCATACTGTTGGTCTTAATTCTTTACCAGAGCCTTTAGAAGAGATGGCTAGAATAAGATTAGAATACACATCAGCTACTTTAAAGGAATTAGGTACATTGCTAGATCCACCAGTAGGCAAATCTGGAGTTAATCATCGATTACGAAAAATAAGTAATATTGCTGAAAAATTAAGAGACAAAAGGGAGGATAACTATGATAGAGAAAAAAATAACAGTTAAAATCGCTTCAGGACTTGAAGCTAGACCAGTAGCATTATTTGTACAAGTTGCAAGTCAATTTGAAAGTAATATTTATGTAGAGATGCAAGATAAAAAAGTTAATGCTAAAAGCATAATGGGTATGATGTCACTAGGTGTATTAGAAGGTGAAGATATTACTATATCAGCAGATGGAACTGACGAAGAAAAAGCTATCAATGAGCTTGAAAAGTACTTAAGCGAAGATAAATAGTTATTGTATAAAGAGTTATTTTTAAGAAAGATACGGATTAATAATCTGTATCTTTTTTGCTTGTGTTATAAGAAATATCTACTCTTAAAGTATATTAATGAAATCATTTCTCTATATACTGATGGATATATATAAGAAAATTCGATAGTAATTTATTAATTCCCAAAACTAACCATAATATACAAAATTAATATGTGAAATACTAATAAGGCACAGCAAAAGTTGACAGTTAAGAGTACAAAGTAAAAATGCTTTGTTTAGACGAAGGGATGTATTTCATATGAAAAGATGTTTATTTATTATATTATGTTTGGGACTATTAGTATCATGTGCAAGAAGTGATAAAGAAGATAAAGATATAAGTGATAATGTGGATATTAGGATAGGATGTGCTACTTATCCATCGTCCTATGCCCAGGCCATTTTACTTAGCGAAATAGTTAATAGAAAAGGATATACATCTAAGATTATAATGAATAATACCAATACAATGTGGGATAATTTAAGCGAAGGTACAACGGATGTTTTGTTAAGCGGTTGGGTACCTACTATTGATACTGGCAGAAGAGCACAAATAGAATCTTTAGTCAGAGATTTAGGAACTAATTGTAGAAATTTATCTAATGGTATTTATGTTCCAGGTTATACTCTTATAGGTTTTTTATGTGAACTAAAAGATTACAAAAAAGAATTCTCCAATACTATATATGTTTGTAAAGAGAGTGATGTAATCATTGATGAAACTAAAAACATGTTACAAAATTATGGTATAGACTATGATATAAAAGAAGTAAACTACGAAGAACTCAATGCTTTAATAAAAACTTCTATGGACAACGAAGAGTGGATAGCGGTTGCTTTATGGACACCTAATGGAACTATAAATAAATTTGGTCTAAGACATCTTAGAGATACTAAGAGCATATATACCAGAAATATTGATACACATACCATTGTTAGGAATGAATTTGATCATCCTGAATTATTGAACATATTAGATAATTATTATCTAAGAACTGGTGAGCTCAATGAATTGCTTAATGTATTAGATGAAAATGACCAAGAAAAAAAGATTGTTAACACTTGGCTGGATAACAATCTTCAGATATTAAATAGAGTAATAGACTAAATCAATCCTCCATCTAATGTTATTATTTGCCCAGTAAGATATGAAGAATCCGATGATGATAAATAATAACATAGGTTGGCCACTTCATCTGGTCTACCAATTCTATTTGATGGAATTTCTTCAATGATGGAATCTAAATCTTCCTTACTGAGACATGAATTCATAGTTGTGTCTATCAAACCACAAGCAATACCATTAACACGTATATGACTAGGTGCAAGTTCTTTTGCAAGGGCTTTCGTAAAAGCATTTACACCGCCTTTTGAGGCAGAATAGGCAACTTCACAAGAGGCTCCAGTTATTCCCCACATAGATGTTATATTAACTATGCTCCCATATTGATTTTTTATCATATCAGGTACAGCTTGATGGCAGATATTATATAATGATTTTAGATTAGTATTTATCATCTTATCCCATTCTTCTTCAGTAATATCTGTGAATAACTTTATACTAGATATACCTGCATTGTTGATAACTATATTTACATTACCAAATATCACTTTGATTTCTTCGAACATCTCTTTTACAGAATTACTATCTGATACATCAGCCATTATAGGAAGACAAGATACTCCATAACTTTTAATAAGGTCTGCTGTATCTATTAACTCGTTGAAACTAGACGAACAATTAATTGCTACATTATATCCTTCTTTGGCATACTTAATTGCTATAGCTTTTCCTATGCCCCGTGAAGAACCTGTAACAAGAACGGTTTTGTTATCCATGAATATTCATTTCCCTTCAAAATAATTTAAATATACTTATTCAACTTATATATCAATGTTGTTATTAATATCTCTTAACATAGCTATCTCTTCTTTGTATAGATTATTTTTTTTATCAATCCACGGAGTTTCTAATATAAGCGGTTTATTATCACATACTTCGCTATGCACTATATTATACAGGGCATCAAAACCTATCTGATCAATACCACGGTTATTATTAATATCTGCACCTATATTAGCATGTCTGTCTTTTCTTGCACCTCTGATATTAAGTGATCCATTGATATGAAAAACTTTTAACCTATCAAGACCAATGATATTATCAAATTCTTTCATGATTCCATCAAAATTATTAATAATATCATAACCACTATCGTGAGTATGACATGTGTCAAAACATATTCCTATCTTATCTTTTAACTCTATTTTATCAATTATTCTTTGGAGTTCTTCAAATGACTTTCCTACTTCTGAACCTTTTCCTGCCATTGTTTCTAAGCATATAAAAGGTTTAGTATCATTTGATAAAACATTATTTAATCCTTCTGCTATTCTATTGATTCCGTAATCAGTATCTTTAACTGTATAAGAACCTGGATGAAGTACAATATAATTAGAACCCATTACTTGTGTTCTTCTTATTTCTTCTGCTAGAAAAGACTGGGCTAAGTCATATATATCCTCTTTTACAGAAGCAAGATTAATAATATAGGGAGCATGAACAACGATATCTCTTATATCATGATCTTTCATATATTCTTTACCTTCTTCAATCTTCATATCTTCTAAAGGTTTCCTGCGAGTATTTTGAGGCGCGCCAGTATAAATCATAAATGTATTTGCATTATATGAATGAGCTGTTTTTGCGGCCCCTATCAAACCGTTTGAAATAGATACATGTGAACCAATTAATATAGACATAAATATCACCTTCTATTTTTTTATTTGATTTTAAACAATTGACATAATATTAACCAAAATTTGACAAAAATTTATACTAAGAATAGCAAAAAATATATAAAAAGTTATTTTTTTACTTAATTAGTGAAACAAAATTAATATAAATTTCGTCTAATGTGGGAAAACTAAATAAAGTAGTCTGTGTAATATATAAGTTATATAAATAATATACATGAATGAATATTACATAGCAACAGTAAATGGATATAATCTCCTCCAAGTTTATTTAGTATTTTTTAATCACAACTTAATTATACACAACTTAATTATTATTTTTGAACAATGATTTTAATAGTATATGTTTAGTGTATTGTGAATTAAACTAAATAATAATTTGGTATAATTTATAGATTAGGTTAAATTATTAGAACTAAATTAAATTAAAAAAAATGTTAACTCTTTGTAATGTTTTTATGGTATGATATTAGATGATTAATAGGAGGTAGAAAGATGAACAATAAAAAAAGAACTAGTACATTGCTAATGTTAATAATAGTAGTAGCCGTTATTTTAACTACTTCATTAGTTATTGTGCTAACGGCTAATGATAATAAATTAGCCCATGGACAAGATGACGAACTTGGTAAAGAAGACAACAATGACACAAATAATATTGATGAGGAAGATAACAAAGAAGAAGCAAAAAAGCCAAAATCAGTAAATGCTTTATTAATAGGATTTGACAAGTCAGAAGGACTATCAGATGTTGTTATGGTAGCCCATTTAGATACTAATACTAATGAAGTAAAATTAATATCATTACCAAGAGATTTATTCATTGATTTTAGGGAAGATGGATTTGACAAGATAAAAAAAGAAAATAATATCAGGGTGAAATATTGTAAACTAACTGAAGTCTATTCCAATGCTGGTTGGGATGATGATGCTTTATTAGTGATAAAAGATGTTGTGGAAGAAATAACACAATTAGAGATTGATTATACAGCTGCAGTTACTATAGATGGTTTCAAAGATATAGTAGATGCTGTTGGTGGAGTAGAATTTTATGTTCCAGAAAAAATGGATTATGAAGATAGAGCACAGGATTTATATATTCATCTAAAAGAAGGGTTACAGGTATTAGATGGAGATAAAGCTGAACAATTAGTTAGAAATAGACATTATAAAGGCGTTCCACCAGATCTTAAAAGAATTAAGATGCAACAGGATTTCTTGATAGCAATGAGCAATAAGATACTTAAAATAAGAGATTTTGATAAGATAAAAGAATTAGCATCTACAGTTTATGGTCACTTGAAAACAGATTTTGGTTTAGTAACTGCTAATGAGTATGTAAGTTATTTATTCGACCTTAATTTAAAAGAAATACTTACACCAGAAAACAGAGTAACAGTTCCATCTGATGGTGAGAAGATTAATGGTATATGGTATCAGACATATGATAGAGAAGTTGTGCTTGAATCAATAGATACACTTATAAATAAAGTAACAACAATGCCAGCGGAAACAACACCAGATGATAAAATAGAAGATGAAAATGGTAGTGCTGATACAAAAGATAATGCTGAACATGAAAAGACTACTGAAGCTATGAAAAACAATAATTTCAGCAATAAAAATAATGATAATAAAATAGAATATGTTTATTAATATTTATCAATAATATTAAAAATTAACAAATTTGTAATATTTTCTAATATCATGTTAATTATTGTCAATTATACCTACTTTTGATATACTAGTCATAGTAAATACATTAGCATGTTCTAAATTATGGTAATATATAAATCTTAGATTATAATAAGTATAAAACAAGGTTATCTATTAGTAATAATGCTATTTAGATACCTTGTTTTGTAAAATGAAAAAATAGATTTATCCAAACATGCTTTAAATTAGAGGAGGGTAAAATTGAATAATAAAGTTTCATTACTAAGCAAATTTCTTAAAGTGTTTTTAATTTCAGTCGTTATATTTTCTTTGATAGCTGGAGTTGCTACTGGCGGTTACATATTACTTAATAAAGGAAAAACTAATCCAGGTGACCAAAAAAATCCTATAGCAGATCCAGGTGACCCCAAAAATCCTGATTCTTCTACAGAAGCCGATAATGAAAAACAACTAACAACATTTGCTGTATTCGGGGTTGATAAAGATGGTTGGCGTACTGATGTAACCATGGTCATGACCTTCAATCACATAACAAAACAAATTAACATAGTGTCTATTCCAAGAGATACATTAGTGGAATTACCCACAAAAATACATAATGAATTATTAGTAGGTAGAAAAGATACACCGAAGAAATTAAAAATCAACGGTGTTCCAGCATATTCACCAAAAGATAAGAGAAATGAGTACTCTGTTAGAGTGATAGAAGATATGTTTGATATAAAAATTGATTATTATTTTAATATGAATATAAAAACATTTAGAAAAATAGTGGATATTATTGGACCTATTAAATTTAATATTCCACGAGATATGAAATACCTAGATCCAGAACAAGACTTGTATATTAACCTTAAAAAAGGTGAGCAGGAATTAAATGGTGCTCAAGCTGAACAGCTTATAAGATATCGTAAAGGTTATGCTAATGGAGACATTGGTCGTATTGATATGCAACATGATTTTATGAAAGCTTTTATGAATCAAGTCCTTACTGAAAAAAATAAATTTAATATTATTACTATAGGAAGTGCAATAATTAGTGATGCAACAACAAATTTTAAGAATCTATTAGATTATGTTGAATACATTGATGATATTACTCCGGATAATCTGAAATTATATACTTTGCCGTCTAAAAAACAAGGTGGAGAATATTATTATTATGATGAGGAAGCATCAAAAGAACTATTTAAAGAAATTTCACAAGTTGATGTTGCTGAAGATAATGAAAATAATACAAAAGAAGGTACAGATTCAGAGGAATCTAAACCAGAAGAACCAAAAGCTATTAGTAGCAATGGATTAAAGATTGAGGTGCTTAATGGTTCCCAAATTAACGGGTTAGCAGGAAGAACCAAGAAAAAATTAGAAGGTTTAGGTTTTACTGTATCCAAGATAGGTAACTACGATACTGAAGTTTTACAAAAGACTAAAATTATTATTCCAAATGAGGGTATGGGAGAAGATTTGAGTGAGCACTTCAAGGATGCAGTTATTGAATTAAATGATAAAGCTTTACCTGATGGGGTAGATATCAGGATTATTATTGGTACTAATGATAAAGATAATTAATTAGGAATAAGATATTGGACATAGAAGAGTAGATATTGACTAATATTACATTCCTTACTGACAAGATTAGGGGTAGATATTGATGAGGAAAATATTTAAGAAGTTATTTAGTGTATTAGTTTTAGCAGCAATAGTAGTTAATAACAATATTTCATTTGCAGGCACTACTGATAATATTTTATATGAAAGTACTGAAAAAGAAATTATCTCCAGTGGTATTACATATGAAAAAAACAGCAGATTGACAGAAGCAGGTTGGGTTGATGTACATATAATTGAAGCGGATTTAACGAATCCATTTGTTAAATTGGATGTAATTAGAAATACAGATGGATTTGGAATAAAAGATACTCTTACTTCTTTATCAGAAGAAAATAATGTCATTGCTTCAGTTAATGCAGACTTTTTTAATATGAAAAATAATCCTACTGATATTATAGGATTTGAATATGAAAAAGACGGAATCATTATAGGTAGGCATAATTTCAATGTAGGTTGGAATTCATATGGTTCATTATTTCTGGACTCAAATAATTTACCATTTATTGATTTTATGCAAATGAGTCTCTTGATGACTAGTGAAGATGGTGAAAAAAAGCTGTACTTTGGTGGATTTAATCAGATAACTGGGGATACTGATTCAGTTACTTATTTTGATAAATATGCCATGAAGGATACAACTGAGATAGACGAAAAAACTCCAGGATTATGTAAAATGGTTATAGAAGATGATGTTGTTACTTATTTGTCTACACCAGGAGAGACTATCACATTACCTGAAAACGGTTTTATCATAGTTATGAATGAACAAACAGCTCTCTATAGCTTTAAAAGCTTTACAGTTGGTACAAAAGTAGTAATTAACACAAATGCTAATATTGATATAGAAGCCATTAATTTAGCAATTAGTGGTGGAGGAAAAGTTGTATCAGCAGGTGCGATAAGTAACGAAGGTTATGTAGTTGATAGAAAGAGAAGACATCCTAGAACTGCTATCGGTTATAATCAGAGTAAAGATAAAGTATATATGGTTGTAGTTGATGGAAGAGGATCAAGTATTGGAGCCACTCATGATGAATTAGGTAAAATCCTACTTGATAATGGGATATATGATGCTATTCATCTTGATGGTGGAGGATCAAGTACTCTAGTTGGAAGACATCTAGGAAATACTGATGTTAATGTATTTAACAGGCCATCTGGTGGAGTACAAAGAAGAATCCCAAATGGTATAGGGGTAACTTCAATAGCGCCAGTTAGTGATTTATACGAAATAAAGGTTATGGTTGATAAAACAAGAACATTCAAAGACATGCCCATCACTTTTAATGTTATTGGTTATGATATGTATTATAATCCAGTAGAGATTAATAATGACGACTTAATTTGGCAAACAGTAGGGATTAATGGTAAATGGGAAGGCAATAAATTCTATCCTCAGAGTGAAGGAAAAGGAACAGTAAAGGCACATGTAAATGGTATTTCTGGTGAGATTACTGTTCAGTCTACTAATGAACCTATTTCCTTGGAAATAAATAATGAATTCAGCTTTTTAGAACCTGGAGAATCAACTAACCTTAAGATATTAGGGATTGATAAAGATGGTTATAGAGGTGAGGTTAACGCTAAAAATGTAACATGGGAAGTAGAAAATAATAGCATCGGTGATTTTCATGATGGTCAATTTGTAGCAGGTAATAATCTTGGACAAAGTTTAATAAAGGGAACTATTGGAAATACAACTGTCTATGGATATGTTATTGTTAACAAGGAAACTGGACTTATTGATTCTTTTGAAAATGATACAAAACTACATACTACAGTTCATCCTGAAACAATTACTGCAACTGCAGAAGTTATAAATGAAGCCCATGAAGGTAATAACTCTATTAAACTGAATTATAGTTTTAAAGAGTCAACAAGTACTCAAGCAGCTTATTTAGAATTAGATGAACCATACACCTTTGATAAAAAACTTAATAAATTAGGTTTGTGGGTAGAAGGAAATGGTATTAATCATTGGTTGCGAGGAAGAATAAAAGATGCTGATGGAAATGAAAAATTAGTAACTTTTTCATATGCTGTAGATTGGACAGGTTGGAAATATATAACTGCTGATGTACCACAAGATGTTAAATATCCCATTCAACTTGATAGAATATACGTTGCTAGTCTACATTGTCCAAAAGATGACAGCTTTGAACTTAAATTTGATGATTTAACAGCACATTATGCATTTGATACATCTAATCTTACTTTACCTAAAGAGCAGATTTATGACCCACTTGGTAAAAAGATTATTGAAAATCCACAGATGAAAATGTCTGTATTCGGTAGTACTGGTTCTAAGAATGCACTACTAGATGATATAGTACAACGTGAAGTATTAGGAAAAATGGAAGAATTATCTGACGTAAGCCTATTTGTTGGAAATACTAAGATACCAAGGGATGAATTGGAAAATGATATTATCACTTGGGATAATAAATATAAAGTTACTGATTATGAAAATGTAAGAATCATTAATCTCGCTACATCAAAAAATAGTATGAGATTAACAGATCCTAACCAATGGAAAACATTTGTTAATGATCTTAATAATACGAAACAAAAACATATAATTATTACATTGGATAAAAATCCTTTGGAATTTAGTGATAAAAGAGAAGGAGAATTATTCTGTAATATACTTAAGAAATTGAAAGAAGAACAAGATAAGAATATTTTTGTTATAAATGGCAGTGGTTATGACTTTAATGTTGAATATATAGAAGGCATTAGATATATGGATATTAATGGATTATGGTACAAAGTCCATGATAAAAACAAAGTAGATATAAAGGAAAAATTTCACATAATTAATTTTAATATTAATGCTGATGATATATCATACAATGTTACTAATGTTTATCCAAAATAATTAGAGAATAGGCGGTTTTTTACATGGGTAAAAAAAGATATCGTATTATAATTTGTTGTTTACTACTTATGGTTACGGGGTTATTATATACATCAACAAATGCTTCTAGTGTAGATCCTGGAACAATAGAAGACCCTCTTGTTACTAAAAGTTATGTGGATGAAAAACTACAGGAAATCATGAACAATCAAGGGAATTCTTCAGGTAATAAACAAAGTGCAAATACAGATATTGACTATGCAAAAATTTATTCAGAAGTCAACAAATATATTGATGGTAAACTAGAAGGAATCAATAATAATTCTTCAGCATCAAAGTTCGAAATTATTGAACTTGAAGCTGGACAAAAGCTTATTTGTAAAGATAGCTCAGAAATTATATTAAGAGCTGGTTCTGCTACGATTATTGGTAACGAAACAGGTGATGGAATTTCTGATATCACTATAGGAATAGATTTGGCTATGGGTGTTGTTGTGCCTAAGAATCATCTGTTGATAGTTCCAAGAGATGATGGAAGAGGATTACAGATTGTGACTAAAGCTTATGTTATGATTAAGGGAGAGTATAGCATAGAGGATGAGGTTAATAGTGAAGAAGAGGTAGAACCAAATAGTGTGGAAACTTAACAAAAAGCACGATAGTTTTTACTACCATTTTATGGTATAATTCTATGAAAACAAAATTTGAATTATTTATTTGTAAAGTAAAGCGAGGCCACTATATGAAGGCAAATACATCAAAAAAGATTATTTCAAAAGATATAATATTCTATCTTCCAGCTAAGATATTAGAAGGACTAGTTGGATTTATAACAATCGCTGTTTATGCACGGTTATTTACACCAGAAATCTATGGGGATTATGGTGTTATTAATCCAACTATAAATGTTATCTTTTTAATTATATTAGGTTGGCTGATGCATTCCTTATATAGATATATTAATGCATATAAAGACGAAAATAACTTGAAAGCACTTTGTTCCACTGCATTTATTAGTTATATAACACTAGTAGGTGTTGTGCTGATTATACTGCTGATATTTCAATTAATCGGTAATGATATTATTGAGACCAAATTACTATTTAGCGCTTTTTTTATGTTTGTAGCATATGGTTTGAACCAAATTTTAATGAATCTTTTGGTTGCATTAAAAAAAATTAAGCTGAATTTAGTACTATCATTATGTGGTGTAGTACTAAAACTCGTACTTACAATCTTTCTAGCTTTTAATTTTGAAAGATCTGTAACAATTATATTAATTGCTAATGGTACTGTAGATTTGTTAAAAGCAATAATTGTTTTCATTAGATTAAAAGGATACAATTATATTAATTTTAATGAAGCTTCAAAGAATACTTTTAAAGTTATGATAAAATACGGTTTTCCATTAATTGGGTTGAGCCTCACTTTGTTTGTACTTAATATCTCTGATAGATATGTTATAATATATTTCTGCGGAAGAGATATTTCAGGTATATATACAGCAAATTACTCATTGGCTTCAGCTGTTTATACAATGATGATGATGGGAATAATGAGAGCAGTTTACCCTAATTTGTTAGAGGCTTGGGGTAAAAAAGATATTTCTAGGACTAAAGATATATTATCCAGTGGTGTTAGATATTATCTTCTAATATGTATACCTGCTACTGTGGGATTAGTTATGTTGGCAAAACCTATTTCTAAAATATGCCTAGCTGGCGAATACCAAGGGGGCTATGCTATTATAGGTTGGGCTTCTGTGGGAATGCTGTTTTTTGGACTATCTGAGTATTGTAATAAGGCATGGGAACTTACGGCTAATACCAAAATAATATTAAGGAATAGTTTAATTAGTGGAGTGCTTAATTTATTATTCAATATACTTTTAGTTCCTATCTATGGATATAATGTTGCGGCAATAACAACTATGATATCATTTGCACTATATTTTATATTAAGTTATAGAGGAGCCAAAAAAGTATTAATCTGGAAATTAAAACCGATAATATATATACGTATAATTGGAAGTGCGTTAACTTTTGGTATACTACTGATAATCGCTATGTCGTTCATGAAGTTTAATGTACCAATATTAGTTATATCAATAATAGTATCTATAATTATTTATGGTGTCCTATTATTAATAACTGGAGAATTAACAGAAGAAATGAAGATGATACGTAGATTATTTAAAAGATAAAAAATGTATAGGATGTTATGATTATGGGATTAAAGAAAAAGATTTGTTTAGGGTTTTACTATTTAATAGGAAAAAAAATGCCTGAATCTGATAGCTTGATTAACTTTGGAGCAAAAGGGTTTAGGAGATTTTTATGTAAAAATATATTTTCATACGCGTCAAAAACATGTAATATAGAAAAAGGAGTTTTTTTTGGCAATGGACAAGATATATCTATTGGTGAATATTCGGGAATAGGTCTACATGCTAGAGTTCAGGGACCACTTAGTATTGGTGATAATGTTATGATGGGACCAGATGTAATTATATATACCAAGAATCATGAAACAAAAAGAACTGATATACCAATGATTGAACAAGATGTAACGAAACCTATGAAAGTCTTTATAAAAGATGATGTTTGGATTGGAGCTAGAACAATTATACTTCCAGGTGTTACAATTGGTGAGGGAAGTGTTGTCGGAGCTGGTTCAGTAGTAACAAAAGATGTTGAACCATATTCAATTGTAGGAGGAACTCCTGCAAGGAAGATTAAATCAAGGAAAAACCTAATTAATTAAGGATATGATATTGATGAATATGTTTACAAAAATTATTGGTGTGGTAATAGTTATAAGTCTACTATCTGCATGTAATGTTAATAAAAATACAGCAGAAGAGGATGTAAGAAAAAAAGATATTTGGGTTATGCAAGATGATGATAGGATCAATATTGGTTATCGCTATAATGATAGAGAAGATATATGGATCGAATTTGCTAAGAGAGGTATTAATGAGTTGATGCAGATTTCGAATATATCAACTTCAACTATACAAAACAATATGACACTAGATAGTTTTAATAATTTAATTAAAGTAGAGTTGCTGGATAGTTGTTCTGATTGGGTTGGTCCATATATGGTTAGAAAAGGATTAGATAAAACTACTGAAAAGCCCCAATTTACAGGTGGCTGGCATGGTATTGATGATAAAGATGAAACTGCAAGGATGATTGACCATAGTGTTAAAATAGATGGTGATATCAATAATGATAATCTCCAAAAAGCTTCAAATGTTACTATAACAGTTAAAAATAATATTCAAGGATATAATACCCTTGAAAATAAAGAAGAAATCTTACAAGAAACTGTTATTTATAATATTGATAGTAAGGATATACAGGTTGAAGTAAGTATAAAAGCGTTAGATGATATTGTTATTGAGAGATATTATGGTTTACAGACACAGAATTCTCTTTATAAAATTATTAGATACGAAGGTTCTTTGGATACTAAATTTAATTCCTATGAAACCAATGACTCTCCATTAAAACAGGTTGACTGTATTAATCAGTTTACTCTTAGCTCAGAAGATGAAACACATATATTAGAAGCTTACTTAAATAATGAATATGGTTTAGGTAAAGGTGATTATGTAGATGAGTCTTGTCCATATGCTTTTACATTAAGCTATGGGAAAAGTTATTTTAATTTAGTAAACAGTAAAGATTTATATATGAAAAAGGGAGACGAAGTTGGATGGAAAGGAAGATACACTTTTAGATATAGTAATATTAAATAGAAATCTAATTAATAAGAATATAGAAAGGATTGATTAAAGTGAAAGAAAAGATATGTGTATTAGGTCTAGGCTATATCGGACTTCCTACTGCTGCTATGTTTGCTAGTAATGGATTTGATATAATTGGCGTAGATGTTAATGAGAAAGTTGTTAAAGCTTTAAACAAAGGTGAAATAATAATAGAAGAACCTTATTTAGATGTTATGGTAAGAGATGTTGTTGCTTCAGGTAAGCTAAGTGCTTCAGTTAAACCTGAGATATCAGATGTTTATATTATAGCTGTACCTACTCCTATTAATGAAGATAAGACTGCTGATATGTCTTATGTAATCAGCGCAACAAGGTCTATTGTACCATTAGTTAAAAAAGGTGATATAATAATTCTTGAGTCAACGTCACCACCAAAAACTGTAGAAAATATTATTATTCCAATATTAAAGGAATCTTCACTCAATGTAGAAGAAGATTTATATATAGCACATTCTCCTGAACGTGTTATTCCTGGTAAGATTCTTTTTGAGCTTGTGGAAAATAATAGGATCGTTGGCGGAATAGATGAAGAATCAGCACTAAAAGTTAAAAAATTATATCAATCCTTTGTAAAAGGAGAAATCTATACAACTAATGCTACAACTGCTGAGATGTGTAAATTAACAGAAAATACTTTTAGAGATGTAAATATAGCACTTGCTAATGAATTAGCAATGATCAGTGAGCAAATGGGTATCAATGTGTGGGATGTAATAAAATTCTCCAATAAGCACCCTAGAGTTAATCTACATCAACCAGGACCAGGAGTTGGAGGTCATTGTATAGCAGTTGACCCATGGTTCATAGTAGAAAAATTCCCAGAAACAGCAAAAATGATAACATTAGGTAGGACTATCAATGATAGTATGCCCGAATATGTATTCAACAAAAGCAGAAAGATACTTGGAACTTTAAAAGAAAAAAAGATTACAATACTTGGTATAACATATAAGCCTGATGTTGATGATATGAGAGAAAGTCCTATTATTGAATTAGTTGAACTTTTAGAGGAAGTTAGTGGTATCAATATATCAATACATGATCCTTATGTGAAGAATTTTAAATATCTTGAAAAAGACATCTATACAGCATGTAAGGACAGTGATTTAATCATACTTGGAGTAAATCATAAACTATTCAGTGATGCTAATATGGATAGAATATATAAAGAAATGAAACAAGCTAATATATTAGATACAAGAAATTTCTTTAATGAAAAGCAGTTAGTGGAAATAGGATTCAATTATAATTTATTAGGAAAAGGTAAATAAAAAAATGGAAAAAAAAGTTTTAATGGTAGCTAATCAATTTCCACCAATGGGTGGCTCAGGGGTTCAAAGAAGTGTAAAATTTGCTAAATACTTACCAGAATTTCAGTGGGAGCCAGTTGTATTTACAAGAGAATGTAATAAAGGTTTAATTGATGAATCATTACTTCAGGATATACCTAAAGATCTAAACGTAATAAGGACTAAATCTTATGACTTAAATGAGTTAGGGAAACCATTCAATTTAGTTGGAAAATTTATATCTAGGAAATTATTGATACCAGATGGTGACATAATTTGGTATAAAAAGAACAAAGATATTCTCCTAGAATATATCAAACAAAATAAAATTGAAGTTTTGTATACAACATCTTACCCCTATAGCGATCATCTATTAGGTCTATATGTGAAAAAACATATACCTGATATATGTTGGGTAGTAGATTTTAGAGATGAGTGGTGTAATAATCCGTATATTCTTGACATGGGATATTCAAAAAAACGTATGAACAAAGAACGTAAAATGGAAAAAGAAGTAGTTGACAATTGCGATTATTTTATTACTAATACACCGCTGATGTTAAAAAACTTCTTGAAAGATTATAAAATAGAAGGTAAATCTTATGTAATACCAAACGGCTATGACGAAGATGACTTCAATAATCTTAATAAAGATTATGTGAAAAAGGATAAACTTATAGTAACTTATTCAGGATCCATGTATGGAAGAAGAAAACCAGATTATTTCTTACAAGCAGTGAATGAATTAATAGATGAACAAAAAATTGATAAAAATGATATATTAATAAGATTTATAGGCAATATTCCTAATAAGAAGATAAAAGAGATAAATGAAATCTATTCTTTTAACGAAACAGTTAAGTACTTACCATATATGGAACATAAGAAAAGCATTGAAATGCTCATAGAATCTGATATCTTATTATTTATTATTGGAGAAGGCAAGGGAGCAGAGAATTTTTATTCTGGTAAAGTGTTTGAATATATGAATACTAATAGACCTATATTGGCGTTGGTACCGCCAAAAGGTGTTGCAGCTGATGTAATAAGAGAGACTAATACGGGATATATATCAGAGACCACCAATGTAAGTAAAATAAAAGAATTAATGCTTAAGTTATATATGGATTGGAAGAATAATACCATTGCAATACAACCAAATTGGGATAAAATCAAAACTTTTGAGAGAAAAGAATTGACAAAACAACTTGTTCAAATACTCAATAAAGCTTATGATATCAGGTAGATTATAGCTGTGGAAGTTATGAGATACAATAGTAGGAAGGTTGAATGTTATGAAAATATTACATCTTATTAGTGGAGGAGATAGTGGAGGAGCAAAGACTCATGTCATTACTCTAATAAATGAATTAAGTAAGCATGCAGATATAACACTTGTATGCCTTTTAGACGAGGGGTTTGCAAAAGAAGCAAGAGAGAAAGGTATTGACGTTGTTGTTATAAAACAAAATAAAAGATATAAGTTAGACATTGTTAATCGTCTGGTTGAAATGCTGAAAAAGGATAAATATGATATACTTCATTGCCATGGAGCAAGAGCTAATTTTTTAGCCATGTTTATCAAAAGAAAATATTCTATACCTACTGTATCTACTATACATAGCGATTATAAATCGGATTTTGATAATAACTTGTATAAAAAGATAGTATATACAACTTTAAATTATTTTAGTTTAAAACATATGGATTATTTTATAGCAATAACTAACCGGTTCAAAAAAATGTTAGTAGAAAGAGGATTCAAGGATAATAAGATTTTTGTATCTTATAATGGTATCGAAATAGTAGAAAAAGAATATTCAGTATCTAAACAAGAATTTTTGGGTAGATATGATATTAAGTATGACGTGAATAAGATTTATGTAGGTATTGTAACCAGACTTCATCCAGTGAAAGGAATTCCTGTTTTTCTTAAAGCAGCAGCTAAAGTAGTACAAACTTCTAGTAATATTGAATTTTTAATTGCTGGTAACGGTGATGAAAAACATACTGAAAAATATAAGGAATTTGTTATTAACAATAATCTAGGAGATAAAATTAAATTTCTAGGATTCATTAAGGATATTGATAATTTCTATAACACATTGGATATTAATACACTAACATCTCACAGCGAAAGTTTTCCATATGCATTGTTGGAAGGTGCACTTAATAAGAAAGCTACTATTAGTTCAGCTGTAGGTGGAATACCAGAGATGATTATACACGAAGATTCAGGATTATTATTTGAAGACAGTAATTATAAGCAATTAGCGAAAGATATTATGATGCTTGCTGACGATACTGATATGAGGAATAAATATAGTGAAAATATGTATAATAGAATTAAAAATAATTTCTCTGATGTAAACATGGCAAAATCACATTTAGAAATATATAAAAACATATTAAAAAATTAACCATCTATATAAGTTGAATTGATATAGAGTCTTCTTAAAAGTTTAAGTCAACAAAATAGTCGTTAAGAAAGGAAGGATAATATGAAATTAATTGACAAGAATGGTAAATTATTTGGTAAGATTAATATTATGGATATAATTATTATTCTTTTAGTAATAGTGATAGGTATTGCTGTTATTAATAAATTAAATAATAAAGGTAGTGGGATAGCTATTTCATCTGCTAAACAGGATATATATATTGTTGCAGAAGCTTATTCTCAAGCACCAGACATAGCAGAATCTATTGTAGAAGGAGAAACTATAGTTGCTCAAAACAAATATCAACCAGGAAACATAGATTACGTTGATATAAGAGATGATGATTATGTTGCAACTACAAAAGATGGAAAACTTGTTGCAACAAAAGATCCAAGCAGAAAAACAATCGAAGTTGGAATTAAATGTAAAGCCAATATAAGTGGACCATACATTGATAGTGGTGGACAAGAGATAAAAGTTGGGTTGCCATACTGGATAAAAACTAGTAATGGTCAAATAAAAGGACTTGTTAAAGAGGTTAGATTAGAGCAATAATTAAACTTACCCACTACAAAAAATTCAGGCAGGCTAAATTAAAGGTGGGAAAGTTAGGAGAAAACAATAATATAAGGGAGAGAAATAGATGAAGATTATAAATGAAAAAGGTAAACTATTTGGATTAATTAATATTATTGACTTAATAACCATTGTTCTGATTATTGCATTAGTTTTAGGAGCATTTTATAAATTTAAAGGTAATGATATCAATGTATTAGGTTCTAACCAAACAAAAGAAGTGGAATATGTTGTTAGATTAGTGCCAAACTATGGATATTTCTTCGAACAATATAATATAGGAGATAAATTAGTTCAAGATAAAAGAGTCCTAGATGCAACTATAACTGATATTAAAATAGAAGATTATTATAAGACTGTACAAGATGAGAATGGTGAAGTTTCTTCACAGAAACATCCATTTTATAAGCAAGCTTTCATAACTATAAAAGCAACTGTATCTGATAAAGATCCGATTTTTAAATTGGGTGAACAAGAAATTAGAATCGGATGTAGTAACTTTGTTAGAACTAAATTATGTGAAATGCCAGGTTTTATATATGAGGTTATAAAGTAATAACTTGACTTAGGAGATATATAAGAGAGGAAAGAAAGCTATGAATGTAATTAGAACTAGTTTTTTTTATAGAATAATTAAGTATGTTGATAGAATACATGAGTATAGCTTTTTCTATAAAACAAGGAAAAAGAAGAAAATTCACAAATCTACTAAGTTTAACCATTCAATATATCAGTATTCATTAATATATAAACTATTGTGTGCTATAGGAAAAGCATTTAATGCATTATTTAATTGTATTAATAGAGGTTGTACAACTAGCTTCATAATAAATGCAATAGGTAAATTAACGTATGATATGGAGAATAAGAAAATAAGGGTATTCAATCAATTTATGATAAGTTTTATTATTGGATATATAATAACTAATATTGCTTTTAGTATGTTTGCTGGCTATAAAATAAAATACGTACTAGTATTTGTTGTATTAACCATAGTTGTTAATTCTATGGAATATCTTATGCGAGAGTATAAGGAAAATAGTATGTTGATTTGTCTGTTGAACAAAATTATAAGCTGAATAAGTTGAATTAGAAGATAAATATGAAAATAATACAAGTTAGTTGGTGAACAATGTGAAAAATAAAATAAATGTATTAATTATAATAATTGGTTTAGTTATTGGTATGATAGGCGCTAAATTAGGCATTAGCATGGCTTTGGGAGCAACGATGGTTATAATATTAGCGGCAGCTATTATTCTAGATTATCAAAAGACAGTTATACTACTTGGACTATATGTCTTTATTGATTTTGTAGTAAGAAACGTAGCTGGTTTGGCTGTTTTTTCAAGTATATGGGATGAATTAATGTTTCTAGGGTTTATATGTATATTTATCTATAAATTAATACGTTATAGGAAAAAAGGTGTTTATAAATCCACTCCTATAGATTTTCCAATTGTTTTTTTTGTTTTAATAGGTATTTTACTAGTATTTATTAATTCACCTAATCTAGAAATTGCAATCGATGGATTAAGGGCGGTTGTACAATATATGCTATGGTATTTCTTAGCGGTTCAATTACTTGATTCTACAAAAAGTATTCTGAAAGTGTATTGGGTATTGACATCAGTTGGTACATTACTAGGATTACATGGTATATATCAGTACTTAACTGGTGCTGAGATGTTAGGTAATTGGGTAGATAGTGCAGAAAGTATAACTACAAGAGCGTATTCTATTGTAGGAAGTCCTAATATACTAGGAGCGATTTTTGTGCTTTTTATTCCTATGAGTATAGCGTTACTTACTTCTGATTATAATAGATGGAGGAAATTTATTGCACTATGTATGACAATAGTCATGGCTGGAGGATTATTTGCAACTATGTCAAGAGGGGCATGGATATCAGCTGCTTTCGGTATTGGTATCTTTATACTCTATAAAAATAAAAAATTTATTTTACCGCTTATATTATGTGGAAGTATAGCTGTACTTATGCTTCCTTCATTATCAAGTAGATTGACATATATGTTTACTGATGAATATAAAGCTAAATCATCCCAAGGTGGAAGAATATATAGATGGGAAGAAGGCATTGAAGCTTGGAGTGAAGGAAATAAAATTATTGGGTTAGGATTAGGAAGATATGGAGGAGCTGTTGCAACCAATAATGATTTATCTCCTTTCTATATGGATAATTATTATCTTAAGACATTAGCTGAAATGGGTATATTAGGATTAGTATCTTTTATTTTACTTCTAATATGCGTAGTTAAATGGTGTACCACAGCAGTCATAGAAGAACGTAATAAAAGGAAAAAAGATCTAATGATGGGATTATTTGCAGGAGCGTTAGGTATACTAGCGCAAAATGCTGTAGAAAACATATTTGAAGTTCCCATGATGGTGACCTATTTTTGGCTTTGTATAGGACTGATAATGGCACTTAAGATGGATAAAAGTGGATATAGTATAAGAGATAATAGAATGAAATAATAAGATGGCATTTTATTTCATTAAAGGAATGGGTGTTTACATGATAAATATTGTAATCTCTGGATATATTGGTTATAGTAATTGTGGTGATGATGCAATACTATCAGCTATATGTGAAGGAATTAGAGAATTGAATATAGAAGCTAATATTATAGCTTTATCTAAAAATCCTACAATTACTATGAAAGATAATAATATAAAATCAATATATAGATTTGACTGGAAAGAAGTTAACAAAACTATAAAAAATGCAGATATTATAATAAGTGGTGGGGGTAGTCTACTACAAGATACTACAAGTACAAGATCACTCCTATATTATTTAGGTATAATAAAATTATCTAAATTATATAAAAAAAAGGTTATGCTATATGCTAATGGAATTGGACCAATATACAAGAAAATGAATAGAATGATGACAAAATACATAGTTAATAAGGTGGATCTAATAACTCTTAGGGATGAATTGTCAAGAAGAGATTTAGAGAGTATGAAAGTAACAAAACCTATAATCCATGTTACTGCAGATCCTGTATTTTCTATGAATATTAAAAAAGATGGTTACAAAAAACTCTTAGCAGATGGTGGCATTCCGTTGGATAAACCACTTGTAGGAATTTTATTTAGAGAATGGAAAAACATTAGATATGAAGAGATAATCGCAAAAGTATGTGATGAACTTATAGAAGATAAAAATGTAAATATAGTTTTCATTCCAATGGAATATAAAGAAGATATAGGTATTAGTAAACACATTTCTAGTATGATGAAGAACAAATCTTATGTACTGGATAAAGACTTGGATTCATCATCTATTATTGGAGTAATAGGTGAAATGCATATGATACTAAGTATGAGACTTCATGCTTTATTATTTGCGGCGTTAAGCAGTATACCAATGGTAGGATTTGTATATGATCCAAAAGTCAGTTGCTATTTGGAACTGATGGATATGCCATCAGCAGGTGATGTTCAAGAATTAAATATAACTTCTATTAATAATATTGTTAATGATGTTTATAATAATTATGATAATTATGTTGAGAAGTTGAATAAGATAAAGGTCGAAATGAAAAAGAAATCAGAGCTTAACAATAAATATCTTTTAGATCTGATAAATGTATCAAAAAAATGAAAGGATTAATGTTAATAGATGAAAGTTGATATTTTGGGAGTTAAAGTAGATGATTTAACAATGAGCAAAGCCGTTAATAAGGTAATAGAATATACTAATAGCGATAAAAAATATAAAATCTATACCCCTAATCCAGAATTTGTTATGGCAGCAAATCAAGATGAAGAGTTTAGAAATATTCTTAATCAAGGTGATTTGGTTATTCCTGATGGAATAGGTATTGTTATTGCTTCTAAAATAATGAAAAAAAGTATAACAGAACGTGTTGCAGGTTATGATCTTCTTCAAAACGTTTTTAATAAGATTAAAGGTACTGATAAAACTGTATATTTTTTTGGAGCTTCCAAAGGAGTAGCCTTACAAGCTGCTAATAAAATGAAAGAGATACACAAAGGGTTAAATGTTGTTGGTATACATGATGGATATTTTGATGAAAAAGAAGAGCAAAAGATTATGGATACTATAAATTCTCTTCAACCGGATTTATTATTAGTAGGTTTAGGTGCTCCGAAACAAGAAAAATGGATAAGCAAGAATATTAATAATTTAAATGTCAAAGTTGCTCTAGGCGTTGGAGGTAGCTTTGATGGAATGGCAGGAATTGTAAAAAGAGCTCCTGAAATATATCAAAAATTAGGTCTTGAATGGTTTTATAGGCTTATAAAACAACCTACCAGAATAAAAAGGATGATAAAATTACCCATGTTCTTAATAAAAGTTATTATACATAGGAAAGCTAGCTAAAATGTTTTCTTAAAAATGCTTAAATTTGTATAACAGAAGGAGAAAAATTATGGAATTAACAAGTAAGCGAAAACCTATTATGGATTATTTTATAATAATTGTAGGAGTAACATTATTAGCGGCGGGATTAAATATGTTCTTTATCCCTCTGGATCTTGTAACAGGTGGAGTTACTGGCTTGGCTATAATTATTAAAAAAATGACTGAAAATATAGTACCTGGTGGAATTGAACCATGGATTACTAATATTGTCATAAATATTCCTTTGTTTTTTACAGCAGTGCTTATTAAGGGTAAAAATTTTGGCGGTAGAAGTTTATTCTCTACAATGTTTTTATCATTAGCTTTAATCTATACATCTTATTTACCACCAGCTACAAATGATATGTTACTTGGAAGCGTGTTTGGAGGTGTTATATCTGGAGCAGGGCTAGGATTAGTTTTTTCGGCATATTCAACTACAGGTGGAACAGATTTAGCAGCCAGTATAATACAACACTATATAAAGCATATATCAGTAGCTCAATTAATGCTTATGTTAGACGCTGTTATAATTTTATCAGGATACTTTATATTTGGCATGGAAAAGGCTATGTATGCTTTAGTGGCAGTATTTATTTCTGCTAAAATTATAGATGCGTTTTTGGAGGGTATTCATTTCTCAAAAGCAGCATTAATCATATCTGATCATAACGATGCAATATCCAACGAAATTATGCAAAGATTAGATAGAGGAGTAACAGGTTTACAAGGTAGTGGTAAATTTTCTAAAAAGAGCAAAGAAGTACTTCTTTGTGTTGTATCAAAAAAAGAAATTGTTAAATTGAAAGAGATTGTCAGAGAATATGATAAATCTGCCTTTGTTATTGTTGCAGATGTAAAAGAAGTTTTAGGAGAAGGGTTTATAGAATATAAATAAAATTAAAGCATTTTTTCTATAGGAAAACCTTATTTATAGACTATTTTTTATGTAATTCTCAGCAAAAAAAATATATAAAAAAAAGTATAAGTTTTATCTATATTTACTTATCACGATATAAGTATAGATAAGTTGACTAATTATTAATTCATATATAATGCAAATTTTCAGGATTGGTGTTAATAGATTATAATAATTAATATGTTAATTTTACAAGTGTGACATAATTTATTACTTTTTTTTGGGTAAATCATACTAGAAACAGAGTAGTACATGATTATTATATATTAAGAAATTAGTCATTATATATAGATTAGTAACTTATCAAATTAATATTATAGATATAAGTATTAAATAGAATAAGCAATATACAAATTAAACAAAATGAAAACAGCTAATTTGTTTAATTAACCTATGGTATTAGCCCCTGAAATATAGTATATTATCATACGTAGATACATACAAGAGCCGGAAAATTACAAAAAAATCCTAAGGGGGCTAATTTATTATGGCAAGCTTATCATTAAAGAATATTAAAAAAGTATATGCTCAAGGAGTTACAGCTGTACAAGATTTTAATCTTGAAATCGCTGATAAAGAATTTATTATCTTTGTAGGACCATCAGGTTGTGGTAAATCAACTACACTTCGTATGATTGCTGGACTTGAAGAAATCACAGAAGGTGAACTTTACATTGGTGAGAAATTAGTTAATGATGTTGAACCAAAAGACAGAGATATCGCCATGGTTTTCCAAAACTATGCGTTATATCCTCATATGACTGTTTATGATAACATGGCATTTGGTCTTAAACTACGTAAAACTCCTAAAGCAGAAATTCAAAAAAGAGTTACGGAAGCTGCTAGAATATTAGATATAGAGCATTTATTAGATCGTAAACCAAAAGCATTATCAGGTGGACAAAGACAACGTGTAGCTATGGGTCGTGCTATTGTTCGTGAACCAAAAGTATTCTTAATGGATGAACCTCTTTCAAACTTAGATGCTAAACTTAGAGTTCAAATGAGACTTGAAATTTCTAAATTACATCAAAGATTAGCAACAACAATTATCTATGTTACTCATGATCAGGTTGAGGCGATGACATTAGGTACTCGTATCGTTGTTATGAAAGATGGTATTGTGCAACAAGTTGATACACCAACTAACTTATATGAAAGACCCAAAAACCTATTTGTTGCTGGTTTTATTGGATCACCACAAATGAACTTCCTTGATGCAAAAGTAGCTAAGAATGGTAATGGTATTGATTTAGTATTTGAATCAAACAGAATTACTTTACCTGAAGTGAAAGCTAAGATTTTAATCGATGGTGGTTATATAGGTAAAGAAGTAGTTATGGGTATTCGTCCACAAGATATACATGATAGCCAAATTTTCTTAGAATCATCACCAAAGAGTATTGTTATGGCGGATGTAAATGTTACAGAAATGTTAGGTTCTGAAACATTCTTATATGTTATTGTTGATGGTTATGACATGACAGCACGTGTAGATCCAAGATCAAAAGCTAAACCAGGAGATAAAGTTGAGTTGGCTATGGATTTAAATAGAATTCATCTCTTTGATAAAGAAACTGAAAAGACTATTGCTAACTAGATTATATTAAATTAGATTTTTAACATGAAAAATGTTAATATACCAAAAGGGAATGTAGAATACTACATTCCCTTTGATTTTTATGTTTAAATTTAATATACATGGCTTTATTTATTAAAAGTATTACAATGTTATTTAGTAATTGTTACTTGCTATTAACATAATATAACTAATATCGTATAGTAAAAATGAAAAAAATATAAAAAATTGTATATTCGTTATTAAAAACTAACAAGATTTATGAACTTTTTGTAAATGATTAAGAGGAAATATACAAAATTACGTATTCCCTCTTTTATTTTTGTAGATTTTGCTATAAAATATATAATAAGGGAAATAGTAAAGCCTAAAATTGGAAATAACTTTAATAACAAATATTTTATTCACTTATATAATATGCTTTTCAATACTAAATAATAAGGGAGAGAAATAAATGATATCAAACCAAATTATTCAAAACACCATTGAAGGACTAAAAACAATAACACGTATTGATATAAGTGTTATAGATCCAGATGGCAAGATACTAGCAACAACTGAAGAAGGTAGATTAGAAGAATACAATTTTGCAGTTCCAGATTTCGTAAGATCACAAGCAGAAAGTCAATTAGTTCTAGGGTATCAATTTTTTAAAGTTTATGATGATCATAATGTAGAATATGTAGTTTCTGCAAAAGGTGAAGCAGAAGATGTTTATAAAATAGGAAAGATAGCATCTTTTCAAATACAAAATCTTTTAGTAGCCTACAAAGAAAGATTTGATAAAGACAATTTTATCAAGAATTTATTACTGGACAATCTATTACTTGTTGATATATATAATAGGGCTAAGAAACTTCACATTGAGACAGATGTCAGAAGAGTAACATTTTTAGTAGAAACTAAATTCGAGAAAGATAATAACGCTCTAGAGATCGTAAGAAGTATATTCCCTCTAAAAACTAAAGACTTCATTACTGCTGTTGATGAAAAAAATATTATTATTGTAAAAGAATTAGATGAAAACGATACTAACGAAGATATTAATAAAATTGCAAAAGTAATCTTAGATACTCTTAACACAGAAGCTATGAGTAGTGTGTATGTGGCTATGGGTACAGTAGTAAATGATATTAAAGATGTTTCACGTTCTTACAAAGAAGCTAAAATGGCTTTAGAAGTAGGTAAAATATTCTACGTGGACAAGTATATTGTAGGTTATAATAATCTAGGAATTGGAAGAATTATTTATCAATTACCATTACCTCTTTGTCAAATGTTTATAAAAGAAATATTCCATGGAAAATCACCAGATGATTTTGATAAAGAAACCATCACAACAATAAATAAATTCTTTGAAAATAGTTTGAATGTATCTGAGACATCAAGACAGTTATATATCCATAGGAATACTCTTGTGTATAGATTAGACAAACTACAAAAGAATACTGGTCTTGATTTACGTATTTTTGAAGATGCCATTACATTCAAAATAGCATTGATGGTTGTTAAGTATATGAAATTTATTAGTGAATCAGAATATTAAGATATAGATGTATGAGTGAAAAAAATGATAAAGCAATTGTAGTTATCTACAATTGCCTAAGTCATTTGTTCATTTACATATGAGTCGGAGTAAAATAATAGTTTGTTTTTTGTAGTTAGGAGGATAATAGTTGATACGTCTTGAAAACATTACAAAGATATATCCTAATGGGGTATGTGCTTTGAATAATGTATCATTGGGAATAGAAAAAGGAGAGTTTGTTTTTATAGTTGGTAATAGTGGTTCAGGAAAAACTACATTAATAAAATTATTAATGAAAGAACTAGATTCAACTGAAGGAAAATTATTTGTTGATGACAAGGATATAACAAAATTAAGAAGACGTTACGTTTCTACACTAAGAAGAAATATTGGAGTTGTATTTCAAGATTTTAGATTGCTTGATAAAATGACAGTATATGATAATGTTGCTTTTGCACTTAAGGTAACAGAAGTTTCAAGTAAAAAAATAAGAAGAAGTGTACCTATGGTATTATCAATGGTGGGTCTTTCTAAGAAGGCAAAAATGTATCCAACAGAGATTTCAGGTGGGGAGAAACAAAGAACAGCACTAGCTAGAGCAATTGTTAATAATCCCCCAATTCTGGTAGCAGATGAACCTACAGGAAATCTTGATCCTAATAATTCATGGGAAATAATGAAATTACTAACAGAAATTAATATGAGGGGTACCACGGTAGTTGTTGTAACTCATGACAAAGAGATGGTTAATGCAATGAAAAAACGAGTTATTACCCTTAATAATGGATGTGTTGTAAGAGATGTGCAAAGGGGAGACTACGGGGATGAAGCTTAGAACAGTTGATTATTGCTTTAAACAAGGGGTAATTAATTTATTTAAAAATAGATTAATGTCCATCGCTTCTATTGGTACAATAGCGGCTTGTCTATTTATTGTAGGAGTTTTTTATATAACTGCTGCCAATGTTGAATTTACGTTACAAGAAGCAGAAAGTAACTTAGGAATAGTGGTTTTTCTGAAAAAAGATATAACTGAAGCAGATAGAAAAGCTATTGAAACCATGATAAGCCAAAGAGAAGAAGTAAAATCAGTTGAATATATTTCACCAGAGCAAGCATGGGAAAACTTTAAAAAAACAATGTATGAAAATAATGAAGAACTACTGACTGGATTTGATGGAGAAAATAATCCATTAAAAGACTCGGATAGTTTCCAGGTATTAATTAAAGATATTGATAATCAGGAATTATTAATAAAGTACATACAAACTCTAAAAGGTGTTAGAGAAATAAATCAGGAAAAAAATCTTACAGAGATAATAAAAGGATTCAATAATTTTATAAATTATATGAGTATAGTACTTATTGTAATACTTATTTTCATATCTGTTTTCCTAATTTCTAACACAGTGAGAATAGCTATATCGGTTAGAAAAAATGAAATTGGCATTATGAAGTATTTGGGAGCAAAAGACTTTTTTATAAAATTCCCATTTATAATAGAAGGTATGCTTATAGGAGCGGTGGGTGCAATAGTACCGTTAGCAATAATATACTTTGCATATGACTATGTAATAAATAAAATAAATGAAAAATTTGTTGTAATTAATCAGTTCTTATCATTTATGGATGTAGGACAGATATATAGAATACTTATACCATTATCACTAATTATCGGAATGGGTATAGGTATCGTAGGAAGTAGAATTACTATAAGAAAGCACTTAAAAGTCTAACTACTTGAGAAAATTTATAAAATAATAATGGAGGGCTATATGAAAAGAGTAATTAAAAATTGTATGATCATATTACTTTTGTTTATGGTTCCAACTACAATATTTGCTTCTTCCTATAAGCAGCAGTTAGATGAATTGGAACAAGAAAAGAAAAATAACCAAAGTTCGATAAAGGAAAATGAACAGAATATCAAAGAGTTGGATTCAGATATTAAAGAGTTGATAGAAAGAGTTATACAGTTAGATATGCAGATTGATGAATTCGATTTTAAGATTAAAGATTTAGAGCAACAATTAGGTGATAAAGAAAAAGAGATTGAAGTCACTAAGCAAGACTTAGCAAAAGCTAAGGAAAAGGAAGCAAAATATTTTAAGCAAACAAGTGAACGTATGAAAGTAATATACGAACAAGGAGATTCAGCCTATTTAGAGGTAGTGTTAGAATCCAAAAATTTAAGTGATCTACTTAACAGGGTAGAGTACGTAAACGCATTGTTGGAATATGATATGAATATGATAAAAGAACTAGAAGATATAAGAGATGATATAGCTAATAAAGAAGCAAAACTTGAAGATGATAAGAAAATAATTGTTGGATTGAAAGATGAGTGTGACCTTCAAAAAGTTGCATTAGAAGAAGTACAAGCAACTAAAGAAAAAGAAATGGCTGTTCTAGAAACGGATAAAAGAATTAATCAAGCAGAAATAGATGCTAAGAAGAAAGAAATGGATGAAATAGCAAAGGCTATTGATAATATTAAGAGTAAATTAGTTTATGCAGGTGGTAAGATGTCTTGGCCTACTAAATCACGTCGTATAACATGTGATTTTGGTCCAAGACCTCATCCTATTACAAAAAATCCTTCATATCACACAGGTATTGATATTGGTATACCATCTGGGACGTCTGTAAAAGCGGCTAGTAATGGAACCGTGACATTTGCTGGTTATAGTAGTGTATGGGGTAACTATGCTTTGATAGATCATGGAAGTGGATATGTCACTATCTATGCACATAACTCTAAATTACTAGTAAAAAAAGGACAAAAAGTAAAAATTGGACAAACCATCGCAAAATCAGGTAATACAGGATGGTCAACTGGACCTCATTTGCATTTTGGTATAAGAAAAAATGGTGAATGGGTTAATCCAATTAATATGCTTAATTAATAAAAAATTATTTAATTGCAAAAAACTGCTAATGCAGTTTTTTTGCTATAATGGAATAATACTAACTCAAAAACAATACAATATTATTAGTATAGTAAGGAGAATGAAAAATGGCTGAAAGAAAAAAATTTATTTATGGATTATTTGTTGGTATGGCTATTATTCTTGTAATAAATGTAATATATTTTGGATCATCAAAATTAATGCACGAAGTGGAAGATAATAAAGGTGTTCAAGTCGTAAAGGAAGGATACGATAATCCAGAAGAAAAAATAGATGATATACTTAAGCTAGTAGATGATAGATATTATCTAGAGGATTATAATAAAGATGATCTATATAACAGTGCTTATGAAGGTTTATATGGAGGTTTATTGGAAGGTTTGGATGATCCATATACTGTATATTACACTAAAAAGCAATACGATTCTTTCATGGAAAGTACATCAGGAAGTTATGAAGGTATTGGCGCAGTTGTTACCTATATTGAGGAGACAAAAGAGTTAATGATAGTATCTCCATTCATAGGTTCACCAGCAGAAAAAGCAGGATTACTTCCTGGTGATATAGTAAGAAAAGTTGATGATCAAGATATAGAAGGTCTTACTATGGAAGAAGTAGTTGCCAACATGATTAGAGGAAAAAAAGGTACAAAAGTAACTTTAAGCATTTATAGAGAGTCTGATGAATCTAATAAGGACTTGGTAATAAAAAGAGATGTTATCACTATGTCGACTGTCTCACATGAGATGTTAGAAGATGAAATAGGTTATATGCGTATCACTGGATTTGAAGAAGTAACCTACGATCAATTCAAAGAAGCACTTTATGATTTGGAAGCAAAGGAAGAAAAAGGACTAATTATTGATCTTAGAAATAATCCTGGAGGACTTTTGAATATTGTAATCGATATGGCTGACGAACTTCTACCACAAGGATTGATTGTTTATACAGAAGATAAAAATGGTTATAGAGAGCAAGCTTCTTCTGATGAAGAACATAAATTCACAAAACCTATAGTTGTATTGGCTAATGAAAATAGTGCTAGTGCATCTGAAATTTTAACAGGTGCCATAAAGGATAGTGGTATTGGTACAGTTGTAGGGACGACTACTTTTGGTAAAGGGTTAGTTCAAAGGGTATTTCCATTAGAAGATGGTTCAGCGGTAAAAGTTACTATTTCAAAATATTTTACTCCTAGTGGTAACTATATTCATGGTAAGGGAATTGAACCAGATGTGCAAATTGAATTACCAGAAGAACTCAAAAAAGAATTAGTAATTAAACGAGAGGAAGATACACAATTTGCAAAAGCTGTAGAAGTTATGAAAGATAAAATTGCTGAAGAACAGATGGCTAATAGTAATTAATAATAAAAAAGAAACTAGTTAAATGGTTAATGATGTTAAATAGGGGAGCATATATGAATCCATTGTTAGAAATAATCCATATTACACTACTATCTATTTCAAGAGCATTGTTTAATTTTTCATTTATATTTGTAATATGGATTCTATATCTTTTAATTAAAAAATATAAAAGTGTTAATATATATAACTTTGATAATTCTAAAACAGTTATAAGTTCCCTTGTAGAGTCCATCCTACAAGGGATAATCATTGGGATAATTGGTAGTCTGATAATTGCTATTATTGGGCTTCCAATTAATTTGACATATTATTTAATATTCCTTCTTCCACTTGCTCTTTTATTATCCCTTATGAATATTAGATATTTATGCTTTTCATATGCTGCTTCTGTTATGGGCGTTCTATCATTGTTATTTAGAGGCCAAACAATATTTGGATTAACCTTACCTGATATAAATATTAATATAAGTGGATTATTAGCATTAGTCGGTATATTACATCTAATGGAAGCTATATTGATTTATTTTGTTGGTGCTGATGATCCTATACCCATTGTTACAAAAAAGGATGGAAAAATTGTTGTAGGACATCTTATGCAGAAATATTGGCCATTGCCTATAGCAATGCTTGTATTATCAAGTGGAGGAGCATCAAGTTCTGAGATTGTTCAGATGCCCCAGTGGTGGCCATTGCTGAAAGACATTCCTACTGATATTAGTACATATTTCTATGGATTAATGCCTTTTGTTGGAGCTTTAGGGTATAGTAGTATAACATATTGTGAGGAACCTAAGAAAAGAAGTAGAAAAACAGCGTTAAGATTGATGGTATACAGTGTGTTATTGATTATATTATCTATCTTTTCAGCAGGTAATATTTTTCTACAGATATTAGGGACTATCCTTATGGCAGGTATCCATGAGGGTATGATTCTGTATGAACAATATATTGAAAGCAAAAGAGAGCCTATATATACAGTACCTGATAAAGGGGTAAGGGTTATGGGAGTTACTAGAGATGGTGCTGCAGATCAAATGGGTATTGGGGTTGGAGATGTAATAGCTAAAATCAATGGGATAAATGTGTTGAATACACGGCAGTATAGGGCAATATTAAAAAATAGTTTTACTTTTATATGGGTAGAAGTCATACATCTTGATGGAAGTATAGATACTTATGAATTTAAGGCTTATCCGGATGGTATTACTGATTTGCAGGTAAGACTGATTCCGGAGAATCCAAGGATTATTTATAAGCATCAAAGTGTGCAAAAGATAGGGTTATTCCATATAATTAGGAATCGGTTTAGGAAATAAAGTGTTCTATGTATTTTTAGATAATACATGATTTAGAAGATAGGATTGACTACGGTAGTATGTTAGAACCATATATATTGATAATCACTTTCGTTACAGTTGTTGCTAATTATTTGTTTGAGATGTAGCAACAACCTGTAAAAGTCGTTCATATCAATATATATGGTTCATTATATATGTTACCACTCTTAGGTAAGTTAAAAACAATAACTAATGGATGGTGGCATAAAAGGGTTTATATAATATATTTTTATTGATTAATCATGTTAATAAAGTATTGATGCATTCTTAGGTCGTCTGTAAGTTCAGGGTGAAATGATGTTACTAGTATGTTATCTTGTTTGGCGGCTACTATTTTTTCGTTGACTTTAGAAAGTATTTCAACATTTTTTTCTATATTATTTATATATGGGGCTCTAATAAATACCATGGGGAAGGAATCGTTTGGGATTCCTTTAATTTTTTGGTTCGCAATAAAACTGGATAGTTGTCTTCCATAAGCATTTTTGACAACTTCTATATCCATTAAAGGTATATATGTTTTATTGGTACCATGTATTTTTTTGGCTAGTAAAATCATGCCGGCACAGGTTCCCCATGTTGGGAGTCCATTTTTGATTACATCATATACTTTGCTTTTAATATGAAATTCATCTAATAATTTCCCTATTGAGGTACTTTCACCACCTGGGATTATTAGACCATCAATGTCATCAAAATCCTTGTTATATCTAATTTCTTTTGTTTCAATCTTCAATTTTTCTAATTTAGTTATATGTTCAATATAAGCACCTTGTAATGCTAATACACCAATTTTCATATTACCAGCCTCTACTTGCAAGCTTTTCTTTTTCTTCTAAGGATTCAACAGCAATTCCGCTCATTGGTTTACCCAAGTCTTCTGACAATTTTGCGAGCATAGTTGGGTCATTATAGTAGGTTACTGCTTTGACAATGGCATCTGCTCTTTTCTCAGGGTTACCTGATTTGAATATTCCAGAACCTACAAATACACCATCACATCCTAATTGCATCATTAATGCTGCATCGGCAGGTGTTGCAATACCTCCTGCTGCAAAGTTTACTACTGGAAGATGACCGTGTTCATGGATGTATTTTACCAAGTCGTAAGGAGCTCCCATCTCTTTTGCAGTATTCATTAGCTCTTCAGTATTCATTGAAGCTATTTTTCTGATTTCTGACATCATTGTACGCATATGTTTTACTGCTTCAATGACATCTCCGGTACCTGCCTCTCCTTTAGTTCTTATCATTGAAGCACCTTCTCCAATTCTTCTTAAAGCTTCACCAAGGTTTCTTGCACCACAAACAAAAGGTGATTTGAAATTTTGTTTATCTATATGATAGAGATTATCTGCTGGTGTTAGCACTTCACTTTCATCAATATAATCTATTTCTAATGCCTCAAGGATTTGTGCCTCTACAAAATGACCTATTCTTACTTTAGCCATAACAGGTATGGATACAGCTTTTTGTATACCTTTTATCATTTGAGGGTCTGACATTCTTGCTATACCACCATCACGGCGTATATCTGCTGGTACTCTCTCTAAAGCCATAACGGCACATGCTCCTGCTTTTTCAGCAATAATAGCTTGTGCAGGATTCGTTACATCCATGATAACTCCACCTTTTAGCATTTGAGCAAGATTTTTATTTAATTCATATCTTTCATTCATGTTATATCCTCCAATTAATTTCTATTTGACATCACTGAATAAAACTAGCTTTTTCTACTAGCATATTCAAAGCAGTATTTGAGTAATTCATCTTTGTTCCCGATTATATTGAGTTATTCATAAACATTGCAATGAATTATGTATAATAACAATATAGTATAATACTGTATGTTTTGAAAGGAACAGTTTTAAGTTTTTTCAAGTGGTCAGTTTGGTGTTGATAACTATATATCTATCTGTAGATATAGTTAGATAAAGCTGTTATATATTTATATGTCTCTGAAGCTATATTAAGTGAAGAGTACGTATGTATTTAAAGAAATATTATGATAATCTTAAAAAACTTAATAATAATCAAAAAACCCCCAAATATATTTACATTTTATTATATAAGCTATATACTTGCATAAATAAATAAACGAAGGAGAAAATCAAATGAAAAAAGTGAAATTACTATTAGCAAGTTTGCTAATCATCACATCAATGACAACATTAAGTTTTTCTAGTAATGCTTATAATATTAATGACAGAACTGATAGCATAGCAAGTAGTTCAGCTAGATCAGGAAGTAACTATAAGATGTTGTTTTTGTATCTAAACAGTGGAACGAGTTTAAGTTCTGAATTAATGGACTATGATAATGTCAATACATATGTTATTTCTCCTGATGGAGGATATCATGTTACATATGATTGGAATATGAGTAAGCATTATTATGATTATATTGATTACATTGGCTATGTGAAAAAATATGTAGACTACATTGTGTCACATAGCCAAACAAAGAATAATAAAATTTTTATTGCTACACCAAGCTCATTTGTTAATGGTAAGCAGCAATCACCTAATTCACCTAATATTAAAGCTTTTTTCGCAGATTTAAAAGCTAATTTCAGTGATGAGGTATGGAATAATAATATAGAGGGTATATATGTATACGATGAAGAATACACTGATAATGGGAAATATCATAAAAATGTAGGAGACATTATGCATAGTAATAGTGATTATAGAAATAAGAAACTATTATGGTGTCCATATTATGGTGTATATGGAGAAATAAGTCATGTCTTAAGAGCTTATCCTAATCTTTTTGATATAATATTAATTCAACCAAATTACTATTTTGGAGGAAAGGATGTTTTAGGTAAGATTAAAGGTTGGATTGAAACCCAAAAAGTTAATGGTGTTAGTTCAAGAAATACAGTTTTAGGTGTACAGCTTGAGATAGATATAGCATATACATGGCGTGATGATAGAGTTACATCTTATGGAACAACTGCTGAATATTGTAAAAATGCATATAATAAATATTTTAGTACATTTGAATCCGTAAAAACATTGTATCCAATGAGCCATTTTGGTGATTCATGGAAGCCTAACTTAACAAATAGAACAATAATTAATAAGATAAATGAATTTTATGCGTATTAATATGCATTGATATTATGAATGAACATTATTTTTTTATTAACCTCTTAGAGTATAATTTACTTTAGGAGGTATTTTTTTAGTATACTAACACGTTGTAATAATGGATAAAATTTGCACAAACATATGTTTGCTTTTTTTTATTAATATGATATAATGGTTAAGACTAAAATAATGCATTGTTTATATACATACATATTATGATTTTGACAATTGGTATAAAATGGATATCATTTTTATTTAGTTCATAATATTAATTTGATAAGATTGAATTAATTGCCTATTAATGATTGGAGATTAATTTAATGTGCAAAAATGAAACAGAGGTGATAATATGGCAAATTTCGAAATACATTCTAAATTTGATCCTACAGGAGATCAACCACAGGCTATCGAAAAACTAGCTCATGGATTTCAAAAAGGTAATAAATTTGAAACTTTAATGGGAGTCACAGGTTCAGGAAAAACATTCACTATGGCACATATTATAAAAGAATTAAAAAAGCCTACATTGATTATGGCTCATAATAAAACATTAGCAGCTCAACTATATAGTGAATTTAAAGAGTTTTTCCCAAATAATGCTGTTGAATACTTTGTAAGTTATTATGATTATTATCAACCAGAAGCATATGTCCCTCACACAGATACTTTTATAGAAAAAGACTCATCAATAAATGAAGAAATAGATAAATTAAGACACTCAGCTACAGCATCACTAGCAGAGAGAGACGATGTTATTATTGTAGCAAGTGTGTCATGTATATATGGACTTGGTAGTCCTATAGATTATAAAAATATGGTGCTATCCTTAAGACCTGGAATGGTAAAGGATAGAGATGAAATATTAAAAAAATTAGTAGATATTCAATATATGAGAAATGATATGAACTTTGTTAGGGGTACGTTTAGAGTTAGAGGAGATGTTATTGAAATATTTCCTGCTGCTTCTTCTGACAGAGCAATAAGAGTTGAATTATTTGGAGATGAGATAGATAGGATAACAGAGATTAATGTAATTACTGGTGAAGTATTAGGTTATATAGAACATACTGCTATATTTCCTGCATCTCACTATGTAATAGAAACTGATAAAATAGAAACGGCAATTAATTCTATAGAGATAGAAAAGACGGAAGTAGTAAAGTCTTATAGAGAAAAGGACAAACTATTAGAAGCTCAAAGAATTGCACAGAGAACTAATTATGATGTGGAAATGATTAGAGAAACAGGATTCTGTTCAGGGATAGAGAATTACTCAAGACATTTAACAGGGTTACCACCAGGGGCTCCACCACATACGCTTTTTGATTATTTTCCAGATGATTTTTTACTTATTATAGATGAATCACATATGACAGTTCCTCAAGTAAGAGGTATGTATGCAGGAGACCAGTCAAGAAAATCAACTTTGGTTGAGTATGGATTTAGACTGCCTTCAGCAAAAGATAATAGACCTCTTAACTTTCAAGAATTTGAAAATAAGTTAAATCAAGTATTATTTGTTTCAGCAACACCTGGACCATATGAATATGATCATAAGCAATTGATGGCAGAACAAATCATTAGACCAACAGGCTTATTGGATCCGAAAATAGAAGTTAAACCAGTAAAAGGACAAATTGATGACTTAATATCTAATGTTCAAAGAGAAATAGAGAAGAAAAATAAAATACTAATAACGACTTTAACAAAAAGGATGGCAGAGGACTTAACGGATTATATGAAAGAATCAGGGATTAGAGTTAGATATTTACACTCTGACATAGATACTCTTGAGAGAATAGAAATAGTACGTGATCTTAGAATGGATGTTTTTGATGTTATTATTGGAATTAATTTACTTAGAGAGGGCTTAGACATACCTGAAATTACTCTAGTAGCTATACTTGATGCAGATAAAGAAGGTTTTCTTCGTTCTGAAACTGCACTTGTACAAACAGTAGGTCGTGCGGCTAGAAATGTTGAAGGTAAGGTTATTATGTATGCAGATATTATAACAAAGAGTATGAATAGGGCTATTTCTGAGACTAATAGAAGAAGGGACATTCAGGAAAAATATAATCAAGAACATAATATAACTCCTAAGACAATAAATAAACCTGTAAGAGATATTATTCGTATAACTCAGGTTGCAGAATCAGATGCAACTTACGAATTAAACAAAGATCCAGAATCTATGAGCAAAGAAGAATTAGAAGTTAAAATTCTAAAATGTTCAAAAGATATGAAGCAGGCGGCTATGGACTTACAATTTGAAACAGCTGCCAGGCTTAGAGATGAGCTATATGAATTAAAGAAACAATTGAATACACTGAATTAGATTCATATAATATTTAATTCAATTACTATAGATTACAATCAAGAATAGATTTATCATAAATTTATAAGAGGTGGCGTATGGGAAAAGATGTAATCACCATAAAAGGTGCAAGAGAACATAATTTGAAAAATGTTGATTTAACTATTCCAAGAGATAAATTTGTTGTGTTTACTGGACTTAGTGGTTCAGGAAAATCTTCTTTAGCATTTGATACAATATATGCTGAGGGGCAAAGAAGATATGTAGAATCTTTATCTGCTTATGCAAGACAGTTTTTAGGTCAAATGGAAAAACCAGATGTTGATAACATAGAAGGCTTATCACCAGCTATATCCATAGATCAGAAAACTACAAGTAGAAATCCAAGGTCTACAGTAGGTACAGTTACAGAGATATATGATTACTTAAGGTTACTATATGCAAGAGTTGGGATACCTCATTGTCCAAAATGTGGGAAAGAAATTAATAGGCAAACAGTAGACCAAATGGTAGATGTAATAATGAGATTACCAGATAGAACTAAGATAATGATAATGGCTCCTGTAGTTAGAGGAAGAAAAGGTCAACATATCAAACTTCTTGAACAAGCTAAGAAAAGTGGTTATGTAAGAGCCAAAATAGATGATAACATGTATGAATTATCAGAAGAAATATTACTAGATAAAAATAAAAAGCATACAATAGAAATAGTAATTGATCGATTAATAGTAAGAGAGGGAATCGAAAAAAGACTGACTGACTCTATTGAAACAGTCTTAAAATTGACTGGTGGATTATTAGTTGTTGATGTTATAGATGGACAACCATTGTTATTCAGCCAGAATTTTTCATGTCCTGATTGTAATATTAGTATTGATGAAATCGAACCAAGACTATTTTCATTTAATAATCCATTTGGTGCTTGTCCAGACTGTCATGGTCTAGGTTTTAAGATGAAATTTGACCCAGAATTAATTATTCCTAATCCAAAACTAAGTATAGTCAAGGGAGCTATTGTTGCTCCTGGTTGGGCTTCTGCTTCTAATGAAGAAAGTTATGTAAGAAGAATGTTTGAGGCATTAGGGAAAAAATATAAATTTAAGATTACTACACCATATGAAAAATATCCTGAGGAAGTAAAAGATATTATTATGTATGGTACTAAAGGTGAAAAATTTATTGTTAAGTACAAATCAGATAAAGGTATGGGACAATATGAAACTATATTCGAAGGACTAGTTCAGAGTTTACAACGTAGATACAAAGAAACTACATCAGATTATATGAAGCAAGAATATGAATCATTTATGACTAATACTCCATGTAATGTATGTAATGGAGCTAGGTTGAATCCTATAGCATTGGCGGTTACTCTTGGAGGAAAGAATATATCTCAGGTTACGGAAATGTATATAAGAGATATTAAAGATTTTTTTGATAATATAGAATTAACTGACAGACAATTCATGATAGGTGAACAGATACTAAAAGAAGTTAATGCTAGAATAGGATTTTTAGTAAATGTAGGTCTTGATTACTTATCGCTATCTCGTTCAGCTGGTACGCTATCTGGTGGAGAAGCACAGAGAATTAGGTTAGCTACTCAGATTGGTTCTGGACTAGTAGGGGTTGTATATATTCTAGATGAACCAAGTATAGGATTACATCAAAGAGATAATGAAAAGTTATTGCATACATTAAAAAGGCTTAAAAATCTAGGAAATACTTTGATTGTAGTTGAGCACGATGAAGAAACTATGTTTGAAGCAGATTATATAGTAGATATTGGTCCGAGAGCAGGAGAACATGGTGGAGAAATTGTTGCAGAAGGAACAGCAGAAGAAATCATGAATGTTGAGGATTCAATAACTGGAGCTTATCTAAGTGGAAGAAAAAAAGTAGAAGTACCTATGGTAAGACGAGAAACAAATGGAAAATGGATTAATATAAAAGGCGCCTCACAGAATAACTTGAAAAATATTAACATAGATATTCCTCTTGGAATTTTTACATGTGTAACAGGAGTTTCAGGATCTGGTAAAAGTTCTTTTGTCAATGAAATATTATATAAGAGGTTAGCTAGAGATTTAAACAGATCAAAGATCAAACCCGGCAAACATAAAAACATGCTAGGTCTAGAATATCTTGATAAGGTAATAGCCATAGATCAATCACCTATAGGGAGAACACCTAGGTCTAACCCTGCTACTTATACAGGAGTGTTTGACCATATTAGAGATATATTTGCAAGTACAGCGGAAGCTAAGATGAGAGGGTATCAAAAAGGAAGATTCAGTTTTAATGTAAAAGGTGGTCGTTGTGAAGCCTGTAAAGGCGATGGTATAATTAAGATAGAGATGCATTTTTTACCAGATGTTTATGTGCCATGTGAAGTATGTCATGGTAAAAGATATAATAGGGAAACATTAGAAGTTAAATACAAAGGTAAAAATATATCAGATGTATTAGATATGACCGTTGAAGAAGCTCTCACTTTCTTTGAAAACATACCTAGAATCAAGAAAAAACTTCAAACACTTTATGATGTTGGATTATCATATGTTAGGTTAGGACAACCATCTACAACATTATCAGGAGGAGAAGCACAAAGAGTTAAATTAGCTACAGAATTAAGTAAGAGAAGTACAGGTAAGACAATGTATATACTTGATGAACCCACAACAGGGCTACATTTTGAAGATGTCAATAAATTAATAGCAATTTTACAACGTTTAGTCGATGCTGGAAATTCAGTTCTTGTAATTGAGCATAATCTAGATGTTATTAAAACTGCAGACTATATCATAGATTTGGGACCAGAAGGTGGCGACAAAGGTGGTCTGGTTATAGCAAAAGGAACACCTGAAAAAGTTGTGAAATGTAAAAAATCTTATACTGGTAAGTTTCTTAAAAAAGTTTTGAATAAGTAGTTTTATTTATACCGCTAATAATATATAAATTTTTATGATTAATATATTATTAGCGGCTTTTTAATTTTATCTAAATAAAATTAAGCTATTTATATTAGGTTTATGATTATATCTAGTTATTAAACTTAAAAAATTAAGCTAATCAAGTTAAAATAAAAAGTTTAATTATGCTAAATCATATAAGCTGTTAATTATAAAAATAATTATTTCACAATATTTAATAAAAAAAAGTTAAAATATTATATTCTTAAGTAAAAAAGACAAAGTAAAAAAAATAAATAGAACTACTTATATATGGAAGGAATTTACTTAAGATATTACGTTTTTTTATTGAAAAACTCTATTTTCATGGTATAATGAAAGTGCTATAAAAAACAATAGTAGAATATAGTTTCTTTACTTTTAAATCTATTTTTGTTATAATAACTTCGATGTGTTTTTGTCGAATTTGATAAAATATTAACAAAAAATAAAGACTATATTTGGAGCGGTTTTATGAAATTATACTATGATTTTCATATTCATACAGCTCTTTCACCTTGCGGCGAAGATAGTATGACACCTAATAATATTGTGAATATGTCGTTGATCAATGAATTAGATGCCATAGCTATTACTGACCATAATACTGCAGAAAATGTCGAAGCAGTAATGAAAGTGGCTAAGGAGAAAGATATTATCATTGTTCCAGGCATTGAAATCGAAACAAAAGAAGAAATACATGTAGTTGGATTGTTTTTGGACATTCAGAGTGTATACAATGTTCAAAGCATAATATATAGTAAATTACCTTGTATTAAGAACAAATCTACTGTTTTTGGACATGAATATGTTTTGGATGAAAATGATGATGTTATTAAGGAGCTTGACAAACTTCTGTTGACATCTGTAGCAATGTCTTTGAATGAAGTAATAGACATGATACATGATAATAATGGGATAGCGATACCTGCTCACATTGATAGACCTAGTTATAGTATATTATCTAACCTAGGATTCATACCAGACGATTTGAATACTTCTATACTAGAGATTTCTAGATTTTCTGACTTAGATGTTTATAAACAAAAATACAAAGACTTTCAAATTATACAATCATCAGATGCTCATGAACTTGGGTATATTGGAATTAAAAAAAATTCATTAGAGGTAAAAGACAAAAATATAGAATCAATATTCAAGGCACTAAAAGAAAATGAATGAATCAGAAAACATTTGAACTAGTTTAAGTGAATTGTTAATAATAATTAACATTATTAATACGACTATAAGACTTATAAATATCCATTATTGATTTTGTTAAGTTAATGATTCCGGTTCAATTTATATATATATATTAACATGTGTGTTGGATTGATATGTTTTCTAATGTTATTAATTAAACACATTATTGCATATTTAAACATGAGAATTTTAATAGACTTTTCATTTTAAGTTTATTGTGCATATTACTTTATTTAAGAAGGTTAAATACATACAATGCTTCGTTATATTAATAAAAAATAACTTCAATATTTGTAAAACTTGTAGAAAAAACAAGATAAATATGATTTAACCCCAAATAATGGTAACAATGTAGCTTTTCGTGTTAAATATATAACTTTGGTTTATAATTAATAAATTACTATAATTTGTTAATCATTTACATTATATAATAAGGAGGTAAGCAAATGGCAGCTAATTCAGCATTAACAGATGAAAAGTTCCAAGAATTGGAGCAGTATATTGATGCAATGCCAACTACAAAAGGAGAACTAATACGTGTTTTACATAAAGCACAAGATATTTTCGGATATTTACCAGAAGAAGTTCAAAAATTTGTAGGAAAAAAATTAAAAATCTCAACAGCAAAAGTATTTGGAGTAGTTACTTTTTACTCTTACTTCACAATGACACCAAAGGGTGAATTTAACATTTCAATATGTATGGGTACAGCTTGTTATGTTAGAGGTTCTGAAGATGTATTAAATGAACTAAAAAAAGAATTGAAAATTGAAGTTGGTGAAACAACACCTAATGGTAAATTTTCACTAACATCACTCCGTTGTGTAGGGGCTTGTGGACTTGCTCCAGTTGTTATGGTTGAAGATAAAGTCTATGGTCGTGTAACACCAGATATGATCAAGGATATTCTTGCAGAATACAAATAATTGTATTTTAAAAAGGAGGAAAAAAAATGGCAAAGATTAAATCTTTTGATGAACTTAAAAAGATCAAAGAAAAAGTTCAATCAAACGTAGAGTTAAGAGAAAAAGGCGAAAATATTGATAATTTAATACAAATAAAAGTTGCTATGGCTACATGTGGTATTGCATCTGGTGCTAGAGAAGTAATGAATTATTTCATTGATGAATTAGCAAAAGAAGGTATTAATAATGTAGTTGTGACACAAACAGGTTGTATGGGATATTGTTATGCTGAGCCAACAATTGAACTAACTATGCCAAATAGTGAACCAGTTGTATACGGTGATGTAACAATAGAAAAAGCAAAAGAAGTTATTGAAAAACATATTAAAAAAGGCGAGTTAATTGATGGAATAATTCCTGTAACTCATAAAACTATCGAATAAAAAAAGTTAGGAGGCTCAAAAGATGTCTAACTATAAAATGCATATATTAGTTTGCGGAGGTACTGGATGTAAATCTGCAGATTCTGATAGAATAGTTGATAATCTAAAGGAACAACTTAAAATCAACAATATGGACAACGAGGTTAAAATATTAAAAACTGGTTGTTTTGGTTTCTGTGAAAAAGGTCCAGTTGTAAAGATATTACCAGATAATACATTTTATGTTCAAGTACAACCAGAAGATGCTGAAGAGATCGTAAAAGAGCATATTGTAAAAGGTAGAAAAGTAGGAAGATTATTATTTGAAGATCCTGAAACACAAGAAAAAGTTAGCGATTCTAAGAATATGGATTTCTACAAAAAACAAATGCGTATTGCACTTAGAAACTGTGGATTCATAGATCCAAGTAACATTGAGGAATATATTGCACGTGATGGATATCATGCTTTAGGTAGGGTATTAACAGAAATGACTCCTAACGAGGTTATAGAAGTTGTTAAAGAGTCAGGACTTAGAGGCCGTGGAGGCGGAGGATTCCCAACAGGATTAAAATGGCAATTTGCTAGTAAATATGAAGCAGATCAAAAATATGTAGTATGTAATGCTGATGAGGGAGACCCAGGTGCATTTATGGACCGTTCAATATTAGAGGGAGATCCACATAGTATTGTAGAAGCTATGTCAATTTGTGGTTATTCAATTGGAGCAACTAAAGGTAAAGTATATATTCGTGCAGAATATCCATTAGCAATCAAGCGTTTACAAAAAGCTATTGATGATGCTAGAGAAGCAGGATTATTAGGTACTGATATAATGGGTACTGGATTTGAATTTGATATCGAACTTACATATGGGGCGGGAGCATTCGTATGTGGTGAAGAGACAGCACTTATACATTCTATGGAAGGTTTACGTGGAGAACCTACTACTAAACCACCATTCCCAGCTGAATCAGGATACTGGGGAAAACCAACAAATGTTAATAATGTAGAAACATTTGCTAACATACCAGTTATCATATTAAAAGGTGCTGGATGGTTTAATAAGATTGGTACAGAAAAATCAAAAGGAACAAAAGTTTTTGCTTTAGCAGGTAAAATTAATAACGTTGGACTTATTGAAGTTCCTATGGGAACAACTCTAAGAGAAGTTATTTATGATATTGGTGGAGGAATCAAGAACGGTAAGAAATTCAAAGCTGTTCAAACAGGTGGACCATCAGGTGGATGTTTAACTGAAAAAGACTTAGATACACCAATTGATTTTGATAACTTAATTGCCAAAGGTTCAATGATGGGATCAGGTGGTATGATTGTTATGGACGAAGATAACTGTATGCCAGCAGTAGCCAAATTCTATCTTGAATTTACAGAAGAAGAATCTTGTGGTAAATGTACGCCTTGTCGTATAGGTACTAAGCGTTTATCTGAATTATTAGAGTTAGTAACTTCAGGAAAAGGTACAATGGACCATCTAGATGAGCTTAAGAGATTAAGTCGTGTAATTAAAGACACAGCTCTTTGTGGATTGGGTCAGACAGCACCTAACCCAGTATTATCTACATTAGATATATTCTGGGATGAATATGTAGCTCATGTTAAAGATAAAACATGTCCTGCAGGAAATTGTAAGAACCTATTGAAATATTACATTCAAGAAGATAAATGTATTGGTTGTACAGCGTGTTCAAGAGTCTGTCCAGTTGGTGCTATTTCAGGTTCAGTTAAAAAACCACATAGTATTGACCAAGATAAATGTATCAAATGTGGTGCTTGTATGGATAAATGTAAATTCGGAGCAATTATTAAGAAATAAATAAAAGTGAATACTTTATAATCTAGAAAAGGAGTGTAACCTAATGTCAGAGGTAATAAAAATTACTATTGATGGTAAAGAAGTACAGGTACCAAAAGGTAGTACTATATTAGATGCTGCTAAAAAATTAGGCATTGATATTCCAACATTATGTCATTTAGACTTGCATGATACAAAAATGGTTAATAAAACTGCTTCATGTCGTATATGTGTAGTAGAAGTTGAAGGTAGAAGAAATCTAGCACCATCATGTGCTACACCAGCGGTTGATGGAATGGTTGTTAGAACAAATACAATAAGAGTATTAGACGCTAGAAAAACAGTATTAGAACTATTATTATCTGATCATCCAAAAGATTGTTTAACTTGTGCTAAATCTGGTAGTTGTGATTTACAAGACTTAGCAGAAAAATTTGGAGTAAGAGAAGTAAGAGTAACTGGAAAATCTCAATCAACATATAAACAAGACTATTCACCTGCAATTATTAGGGATATGGATAAATGTATTATGTGTAGAAGATGTGAAACAATGTGTAATGAGGTTCAAACTGTTGGTGCATTATCTGGAATAAATAGAGGATTTGACGCAGTTGTATCTCCAGCTTTTGAATCACCATTATCAGAAACAGTATGTACACACTGTGGTCAATGTGTTGCTGTATGTCCAGTTGGTGCTTTAACTGAAAATGATCATACATGGAAAGTTGTAGAAGCATTAGCTGATCCAGATAAATTTGTTGTAGTTCAAACAGCTCCAGCTGTAAGAGTTGCAATTGGTGAAGAATTCGGTAAAGAGCCTGGTTCAATTGTTACAGGTCAGATGGTAACTGCATTAAGATCTTTAGGTTTTAATCGTGTATTCGATACAGATTTTGCAGCAGACTTAACAATTATGGAAGAAGGAACTGAATTATTAGGAAGACTTAATAGATTCCTAGCAGGAGATAAAGATGTTCCATTACCAATTTTAACATCTTGTTGTCCAGCATGGGTTAACTTTATTGAAAGTCAATTCCCAGAATTAATTGATATTCCATCATCTGCAAAATCACCACAACAAATGTTTGGTGCGATTGCCAAATCATTCCTTGCAGAAAAGATGAATGTACCTAGAGAAAAAATGGTTGTAGTATCAGTTATGCCTTGTTTAGCTAAGAAATATGAAGCTGCTAGAGATGAATTTAAAGTTGATGGTAATCCAGATGTAGATATATCTATTTCAACAAGAGAGCTAGCTCATTTGATTAAGAGAGCTAATCTTAACTTATTAGATTTAGAAGAATCTGAATTTGATAATCCTTTAGGAGAATCAACTGGTGCAGCTGTTATCTTTGGTTCAACTGGTGGTGTTATTGAAGCTGCAACAAGAACAGCTTATGAAATTCATACTGGTAAAACATTAGAGAAAGTTGATTTTGAAGCATTAAGAGGATTTGATGGCGTAAGAGTAGCGTCTGTTCAAATGGATGATTTTACACTTAATATTGGTATTGCTCATGGACTTGGAAATGCTAGAAAATTATTAGAAGAAATTGAAAGTGGTAATCCAAGAAACTTACACGCTATTGAAATTATGGCATGTCCAGGTGGATGTATCGGTGGTGGAGGTCAACCTTATCATCACGGTAACTCAGATATTCTTAAGAAGCGTATGGCTGCTATTTATGAAGTAGACAAAAACAAGCCTATAAGAAAATCTCATGAAAATCCATCAATAACTGCATTATATGAACAATATCTTGGAGAGCCAATGAGTGAATTATCCCATAAATTACTTCATACTCATTACTCTGTAAAAGATAAAGTTTGATATTAAGCGAATTGATATAAAAGATATAATGGTTTCTGTATTCTTATTACAGAAGCCTTTTTTTTACCTATAGAAGAATACGTATTTAAAGGATGAATATAATAATTAGAATCTAGGGATAATAGAGTTGAATCAAGGAGATATATTTTCTCCTTAATATCAATTATATTAGAAAAATTGTCAGATAATTACTTGTTGACATAAAATATTACTGTTGATAAGTATCCACATTTTTTAGATAAAAATTGATACGATATTAGGTTATTCACAGAGTTATACACATTATCCACAGATATTATGGTATTTATGAGATAAAAAGAGATAATTATCCACATGAAAAAACATAAATCTCTTTTATTTAGCAGAAAATTACGAATAGGAATAAATATAAATTTATATCAATTAAAAGGATTTATTGATTGAATATCGAATATAATAATATAGACTATTATATTTAAAAGTCTATGATATTTCGGAAGGAGTTGGTAGTATGCGCTACATCATAAGTGGAAAAAATATAGAAATAACCAAAGCATTAAGGGAAGCAACTATCGATAAGTTGGGTAAAATGGATAAATATTTTAATCCAGATAACGAAGCTCAGATAACAATGAGTGTTCAAAAATTAAGGCATATAATTGAGGTGACGATTCCGATTAAAGGCAGTATCATTAGAGCAGAAGAATCAGCTGAAAACATGTATACTGCTATAGATAAAGTGGTTGATGTATTAGAAAGACAGCTTCTAAAACATAAAAACAAGTTAATATCAAGGCAACATAGTGTTGGAACTTTTAAAAACGACTTTGTTAACGAAACTAAGGAAGAAGACCTAGATGATAAAAAAATTGAGATAGTTAGAACTAAACGCTTTGCAATGAAACCTATGGATATTGAAGAAGCATGTTTACAAATGGATTTATTAGGCCATGACTTTTTTGTATTCATGAACAGTGATACAGAAGAAGTTAATGTTGTTTATAAAAGAAAAAATGGTACTTATGGATTAATTGAGCCAACATTTTAAATAAAACTGGAACCCTGAAAGGGTTCCTTTTTTTGTGCTATTTATTAAATTGGTGATTGTACAATTTTATCGTATTAGCTAGGTATATGGATCGATAAATAGGATACATATATGATAATATTATATATTAGATATTGATATAAGAAAGTAAATATTAATAACCTCGCTCTCTATAGTATAGAATGATTGGAACAGTTATACAGGAGTATAAATATACTGATATAAGAAATGAATCATAGATATAAGATAATAGGTATTTAAATACAGTCACTCTTAATGGTATGTTCATTATATATAATTTCAATTAATAATTAATATTATACATAATGAAAAGGTGGCACAGTAAATGAGACATTATGATCTAAATCAAATAAGAGAAAGCTTCAAAGAAATAAACAAAAAAAATATAGCATGTAGAAAAAGGAATTTAAAATATTTACAAAAAGAGTATCCCGATATTTATGCAGGACTTATAGATAGAGCTAATAAATATCGGGATGGATATATACTACTTCCTGGAACTGGGGGAGATTATATTCATATTGGAAATCCACCTAACTGGTTTGATAACATTGTCAGGGACAACGAATATATTTGGCAGCTTAATCGTATGAAATATTGGTTCACGTTAATTGATGCTTACATTATCCTTGAAGATGAAACGTACATAACAAAAGTTATAAACGATATGGAAAATTGGTTGGAGGTGTGTACTCCACCTGAATCATATGAAACTCACTTATATAATAAGGTAGACCCATGGAGAATACTTGAGGTAGGAATTCGTATGCAAGAGGCATGGGGTTACTTTGTCGAAATGCTTATTAGTACAGAGGTTATTACGGATAAACTTCTAAAAAAACTAATTGAATCTATACATAGACATGGTGAAATACTATATAGGGTAAGTCCCAAGAAACATCCTGGGGCAGCAACTAACCATTATATAATGGAAATGTTAGGATTACTATGGGTGGGTAATACATTTAAACAATTTGAAGAAGCTGATAAATGGGAAACTTATGCTATTTCTGAATTGGAAAGATGTAGCAAAGCTCAATTAACAATTGATGGAGCTCATGTAGAAGGGTGCCCTATGTATCATAATGGAGCAGTTAAATGGTTTTCTACAGGTGTTATTTTTGCTGGGGGTACCAATCATTTTACAACAGATTATGTTGAACGACTTAGAAAGAGCCTATGTTATAACGTTTATTCCTTTAGACCAACTGGTACAACTGTACCTTGGGGTGATTCAAGATCTAACACTGCTGCAGTGCTAGGCGCTTTATATGGGTATATTGTATTTAACGATGTGGGATACTTATTAAGTATTAGAAAATTTATTTCAATTAATCAAATAGCTGACTTATTGGTAAATCATCTAAGATATATTAATGATATCGAACAATTGTTGAGTGAGATTGAAGAGGCGAGTCATGATTATACAATACAAATGAATATTCTTAACTGGCAAAGAGATATTAATCAAGTTATGTATCGAACAGGCTGGGACAAGTCAGATTTAAGTATTTTCTTTGCTTGTAATTCGCCAATAGTTAGTAATCATGCACATATGGATTTGATGGGATTCGATTTAACGTGCAATAAAAGACCATTAGTTGTTGATCCAGGTGTTTTTACCTATAGAGATTGCAAAGAAAGATATACATTTAAAAGTTCACAGTGGCATAATACATTAACAATCAATCATAAGGATCACTTTCAATATTTAACTTCATTTAGCTATGAAAAGCAAAAAGAAGGGTATGTAATAAATACTGATGCCAATGAAAAACTATGGTATGTCATTGCTCGTCATCATAATTATGAGCCTATTATACATACTCGTTTGATGAGTCTTATTAATAAAAAAATCATTGTTATCTTAGATAAGGTAGAACATCTTAATCCAGAAGATACAGTACAATTACATTATCACTTGGATTCTACAAAGGTCGAAGAAAAAATAGGTGTTGTCTATACCAATCAAAGTGATTCTAATATTAGTATATATTATGATGAAGATAATTTTAATAGCAAATTAATTAAAGGAGTTATTTCAGATGAAATTGATTGTCTTAGGGAATCAACTTTATTACAACTCAATAGCATTAATCCCTTAGTTGGAAAAACTATTTTCCATACTGTCATGATACCTAAGGTATCACCAGAGTTATCAAATGTTCATGTAAATATACAACAAGACAATAACCGAATTATGTGTATAATAGAAGTTGACGATTCCGTTTATACTTTAATATGGAAAGATAATAAATGCTCTATTGACATGTAACTATTATTATCATCAAGGGAGAGAAATATCTGATGACTAGAAAAATTACTTTTAAAAAAGGTAATAAAGCTCAGTATAAAAGAAAGATTCTATACGCTTACTTAATTTTAATTATGATTTATACGATTATTGTTATTGTTTTACATAGTGTACAAGAACTAAATCAATCTAGGGTACAGACAGATATGAGAAATAATTTTTACTTCAATAAAATTACAGATGATATCGACTATAAGATTAATACGTTATTCAATGTTGCTCGGAGCCTACCTTCAAATGAATTTGTAAGACAATATAGCGAAGAAGGGCAAAATTATTATGCTATAACAAAGGTTTGCCAAAAATTAGGTGAAGAACTGGATGTCTTTACTAATATTAACAGTAAAATATACTTAAATAAAATAGGTGAAGATTTATTTATTATGCCAAATCAGACAGCTACATTGAAACGAATTTTTCCAAAAAGTAATCTGAGTAGTGAAGATTTAACTAATCTACATGATTATTTTGTGAATCAAAAAATATGGCAGAAAAAAGATCCCATATATATTAGAAATAGGAATCAGTTAATCTATATTTTTAATCTCAAAATCAATATGAAGAACGATTTGTTGTGCTTCTTGGTATTCGACAAAAAAGATATATTGCCAACTTTGAGTGAAGATGTAAAAGAGATATTTACCATATATGAAGGATCGGAAATGTTGAATTACAATAGCAATATTGTAACTGATGAAAAAAATTTTTCTCTCATAGATAATAATAAAAAAGAATTCTTTAAATATCAAAAAAAGTCCAATACAGAATTGAGATGGAATTACGTATATTATGTTAATAAGAACCACAAATATATCAGCCCAATTTTTATATTAGGATATATTATTATTACTATTTTGGGAATTATTTTAGCTGTTATATGGAGTAAAATTGTTTATAGACCAATTAAAAGGACAATATACTCAATAAAAGACAATCCCCATTTTGAAATAGAAGGTAATGAGTTCGATTTAATTACTTCAGAAGTCAATCAAATGAAATTTGAAAAAAAATCACTTGAGCAGAAGGTTAAGGAGAATAAGGAGATTGTAAGGAAGAGGAATATCAATAGGATTATTCATGGGTTATTTACAGAAGCAGATAGTAAACGACTAGATATAAGATTGAATATTAATACACAAGAACCTTGTTTAGCAATTGTACTACAATTAAAGGAACTACTGAGTGATGATAGTAGAATGATTAATATTCACAACATATACAGTGAATTGAATTATACACTTGATGCAAATGACATGAAGGAAAAATTTGAATCAATCGAAATCAATGCAAATAGAATAGGACTTATTATTAATAAAGATAAAATAGATAAAATTTCAATTCTATTAAAAAATTTTATAATTGGTATTGAAGAACGTTGTGGTATGAATATCATTGCATCCTTTGGGAGTATAGTAACAGATGTATTTGAAATAGAACAGTCATATAAAATAGCAATAAAAATACTTGAATATCAATTTGCTTTTAATAAGATTATTATTACAGAAAATGATATCAGTGGTTTTGATGATTCTTTCTACTATCCGTTGGAAGTAGAACAAAATTTGATTAATCTATCGCTTGCAGGAAAACAAGAAGAAGTATTGCAGGTCATGGATTACATTATAGAAGAGAACTTACAATTAAGAACCTTAAGTGCAGATGTACTATCCCAATTTATTTTTGCTATAGCTGGTACATTGAACAGGGTTATATCAAAAGTGTCAGGTGTTGATGATGACTTTAAAGAGGATATAAAATATGCTTATCTAGAACTTAAGATGTGTAATTCAAAACAAAAATTAGGAGACAAAATTAAAGAAGTATTAGTAGAAACTCTTGAATATATAAAGAAGAATAATGTTATAGAAGATTTTAGGCATATTGATAATATAATAGATTATATCAATTTGAACTTTCATAAAGATTTATCTTTAACAGATCTAGCAGAAAAATTCAACCTCTCTGCAGGGTATGTGGGTATAATCTTCAAGAAAAGTCAAGGTATCAATTTTAAGGACTATATTAATACTCTAAAAGTCAGAAAAGCTAAGGAAATAATGAAAAATAATAAAGAAATAAAGATTAAAGATCTGTCAAATGACTTAGGGTTCAATTCAACCAATACATTCATTAGAATCTTCAAAAAGTACGAAGGAGTATCCCCAGGAACATATAAAGACACATTGAAGTAGACTCCAATCAAGGAGTCTTTTCTTATATATATTAACAAAATCTAATATAATAGCGAAGACAAAGTAGTAGTGTTGATTTTGAGTGTGAATATAATATTTTGAGGATTTATTTTAATGCTTACCTTTGATAGGATGAGGATAACACCGAGAGAGAAGGGAGGCTGAAAAAAGTGAGTGACATTAAAATAGGTTCAGTTAATAAAACTACTAAAATTCAAAAGAAAGATAAACACAAGAAATACTTTAGTGAATTAAAAAAAGATATTCTTAGAGATAAATACTTATATATTTTAATTATCCCATGTTTATTATTTTATTTCTTTTTTGCCTACAAACCACTATATGGATTACAGATAGCTTTTAAAGATTATTCATTATTTAAAGGGATAGAAGGTAGCCCTTGGGTTGGTTTTGATAACTTTATTACATTTTTTAATTCACCATATGTTTTTAGACTTATCAAAAATACATTATTGATTAATTTATATGGTTTGATTATTGGATTTCCTATACCTATTATTTTGGCTCTTTTATTTAATGAAGTCAGAAGTAAGAAATTTAAACGTACAGCTCAAACTATAAGTTATTTGCCACACTTTGTTTCAACAGTAATTGTTGCAGGCTTGGTTGTTAACTTTTTAGCACCTAGTGGTTTGATAAATAATATTATTGCTGCATTTGGTGGAAAGAGGACCTATTTTTTAACGCAACCAGAATTTTTTAGAGGTATTTTTACTGGTATGAATGTGTGGAAGGAATCGGGATTTGGAGCTGTAATCTATATTGCTGCATTAGCGTCCATTGATCCCCAGTTATACGAAGCAGCAGTTGTTGATGGAGCCAATAGATGGAAACAGACACTTCATGTTACTATTCCAGGTATTTTACCAACAATTACAATTATGTTGATATTACGTATAGGTAAAATGCTATCTGTTGGTTTTGAATCAGTGTTATTATTACAACAACCTGCTACATTTGAAACATCAGATGTAATTAGTACTTATGTTTATAGACTTGCAATAGAAAAAGGAACATACGATGTAGCAGCAGCAGTAGATTTGTTTAATGCAGTTATTGCATTTATATTAGTTTTTACTGCTAATAAAATTTCTAAGAAGTTCTCAGAGACATCATTATGGTAAAGGGAGGGAAGTATGATGGGAAATTTTAAAAGAAATATTTTTGATTATATCATTTATGCTATTATAATTTTAATATGTATTTTATGTCTATATCCATTTATTTATGTATTGTCATCTTCACTCTCCTCGCCAGATGCAGTAACATCAGCTAAGGTTTGGTTCTTTCCTGTAGATTTTAACTTTGATGCATACAAAAAGATTTTTGAAGACCAGCAAATATTGATTGGTTACGCCAATGCTTTTTATTATACGATTTTAGGAACACTAGTTAATATTATTTTAACCATATCAGGTGCTTATCCTCTATCTAAAAGAAGATTAAGAGGAAGGAAATTAATGACAATATTGATTACCTTCACAATGTGGTTCAATGCTGGTATGATTCCTTTTTATCTTAATTTGAGAGACCTTAACTTATTAGATAAGAGAATTACATTAATTATAGCATTTGGTTGTTCTGCCTTTTATGTAATACTTTTAAGAACTAACTTTCAATCAATACCAGATGAGATTGAAGAATCTGCTAAGATTGATGGAGCAAATGATTTAACGATTTTATTTAAGATCTTCTTACCTCTTGCTAAGCCTGCAATAGCAACAGTAGGGTTATATTATGCGGTAAGTAGATGGAATGGTTATTTTTGGGCTATGCTTATATTAAAGGATCCTAAAAAAATACCATTACAAGTAATATTGAAGAAGATGATTGTTGAAATGGATATAAGTGAAGAAGCAATGCAAGGTGCTGATATGATGCTCTCATTATCCAAAGAAACATTAATTTTTGCAACAATAATTATTGGGGTAATACCAATGTTGATTATTTATCCCTTCATCCAGAAATATTTCGAAAAGGGTTCAATGGTTGGTTCGGTAAAAGGATAATATATGAAATTAGCGGAGCTTTATCCGTACTATTTAATAGGAGGAAATTTTAATATGATGAAAAAAATGATGATATTATTATTAGCAAGTATACTTATGGTTGGAACCTTAGCTGGTTGCCAAAAAGACTCGAAAACAGAAAATACTACACTAAAAGAGAATAAAAATGAAAAAGGGGATAAAACAAGCAAAGAAACAGAAAAACTAGAAGGACATCTTGTATCAAAAGATCCAGTAGAATTAAGTATCCATCTACATTTGGGTAACAGAATATCTTTTAAGGATTCTTGGGAAATATTTAAAAAAGCTGAGGAATTGACAAATGTGAAATTAAAAGGTACAGCTTCAGATTCTATTTCAGATAGTGCACAAGCATTTAACACAATGCTTGCAAGTGGTGATTTATCAGATATATTAACTTACTCATTAGAAGATTTATCTAAATATGGTATGGAAGGTGCTTTAATACCTTTAAATGACTTAATAGAAGAACATGCACCAAATTTTAATAAGTATTTAAAAGAAAATCCTGATGTGAGAAAGACTATTACTGCAGCTGATGGAAATATTTATGCTATAGCATTTGTTCCAGATGGAGAAGCAGCAGCAGGTTATTTTATGCGTACAGATTGGTTAGAAAAATTGAATCTAGAAGTACCAAAAACAGTTGATGATTATTACAATGTATTAAAAGCATTTAAAGAAAAAGATCCAAATGGAAATAATAAAGCAGATGAAATCCCATTTATTGATAGAGGTAAAGGTGAAATAACAATTCGCTTGGTAACTTTATTTGGTGGACATACTTCCTTTTACTTAGATGGTGATAATGTAAAATATGGTCCTTCTGAAGAAACTTATAAAATTGGAATGGAAAATATCAGCAAATGGTATGCAGAAGGGCTTATTGATCCAGAAGCATTTACTAGAGGAGCAAAAGCTCGTAACATATTATTAGGTGATAATGTTGGTGGTGCTACACATGATTGGTTCGGTAGTACATCAACATTTAATGACACATTAGCAGATAAAATCCAGGGATTCAAATTTGAACCAATTGCACCTCCTACAGATATCAATGGTAAAGCTTGGGAATCTACAATTAGAAACAATGTTCCAAATAAAACAAAAGGTGCATGGGGAATTTCTATGAGTAATCAACATCCAGTTGAGACAATCAAATACTTTGATTTCTGGTGGTCAGAAGAAGGTAGACGTCTCATGAACTTTGGTATTGAAGGGGAACAATATGATTTAGTAGATGGAAAACCTATATTTAAAGAAAGCTTATTGAATAATGATGAACCTGTTATTTCATTATTAGAACAGATAGGAGCTCAAGTTCAAATTGGTTACCATCAAGACTTTACTTATGAAGAACAATGGATGAATCCAGTAGCTAAAAAAGGAGCAAGAATGTATATTGATGGTAAATACTGTGAAAAGGCATTCCCATCACTAGTATTTACAAATGAAGAACAAGACTTATTAAATGAAAAGTTAACAGCAATTGATACATTACAAAAAGAAGTAACACAAAAATGGATTCTAAATGCTGAAGACGTAAACAATGGTTGGGACAAGTATATAAAATCAATGAATAATCTAGGACTTGAAGAAGTATTAGAGATTTATCAAAACGCTTATGACCGTTACATGGCTCAATAAAACTGAATTAGGTTTATAATTTTATATAGAGGCTACATTACGTGGCCTCTATTACTAAATAGGTATACTTTGTCATAAAAGGTACTGATTATTTATGGAGGAATTAATAATGGAAAAATGGTTAGCACAAGCAATTGAAAGAGCTTTAAATAAAATTAGTAATACGAGTGATCGCATTAGAGACACGTTTCCTCACGTGTCACATCAAGGTAAGTATGATGCAACAGAGCCTAGTTGGTGGACGTCAGGATTTTGGTCTGGAATACTATGGTTGGCTTATAACGAGACAAAAAATGAAAAATTCAAGATCTTTGCTATTAGTTGCGAAGAAAAATTGGATAAACCATTAAATAATTATTTTACACTTCATCATGATGTAGGTTTTATGTGGCTACTTTCTGCAGTAGCTCATTATAAGTATGATGAAAATATGGAGTCATTAAGAAGGGGACTTATAGCAGCTTCACATCTTGCTGGAAGATTTAACTTAAATGGCAATTTCATAAGAGCATGGAATAATAATATACAACAAGATTGTACAGGATGGGCAATCATAGATTGTTTGATGAATCTGCCATTATTGTATTGGGCATCAGAATATGAGAAAGACCCTCGTTTTAAAGCTATTGCTATCGCTCATACAGACACTGTTCTTAAAGAATTCATTAGAGAAGATGGTTCTGTTAGACATATAGTCTGCTTTGATCCAGAAAAGGGAAACGTTGTCAAAGTATTAGGGGGACAGGGTTATTCTCCAGATTCAGCTTGGGCTAGAGGTGCAGCATGGTGTATCTATGGAATGGCTTTAGCCTATAAATATGTAGGTGATAAGAAATATCTAGATGCAGCAAAAAAAGTATCTAAGTTCTTCATCAATAATTTAAGAGATGATTATATGGCTGTGTGGGATTTTAGAGCTTCCAAGGAGACTAGCTATGCCATGGACAGTTCAGCAGTAGCTTGTGCAGCTAGTGGAATATTAGAAATAGCAAGATTTTGTGAAAAAGATCGTGAGTACTACATAGATATAGCATCAATAATGCTAAAATCCTTAGGGGATAACTATGGTGCATGGGAAGATGAAGAAGAAGGGTTGATAAAGTTTGGTACAGTCCATTTACCAGCAGATAAGAACATCAATGTTCCAATCATATATGGAGATTATTATTATTTAGAAGGATTATTAAAATTAAAGGGTAAATATGATTTAATATGGTAATATAGAATTACAAGAGAAATTTATGGAGATGAGACAATGGAATCAAATAAGAAAAAAGCTGTTATTTTAAGTTATGATGATGGAGTAACAAATGATAGAAGACTGGTAGAACTTTTTAACAAATATAATCTGAAAGGAACATTTCATTTGAATTCTGGTAAATTAGATACAGAAGGACATTTGAATAGCGCAGAGATTAAAGAATTATTTCAAGGACATGAAGTTTCAGCTCATTCTTTAACTCATCCATGGTTGACAAAGCTGACTAAAGAACAGATATTTGAAGAAATGAATACCGATAAAACAAATTTAGAAGCGTTAATGGGTCATGAAGTTAAAGGGATGTCATATCCCTATGGTGCCTATGATGATAAAACATTTGAGGTACTTAATGAATTGGATATTCAATATGGTAGAACAACAAGGTCAACCTTGGACTTTACAATCCCAAAAGATTTTTTGAAATTACATCCTACTTGTCATCATAGTAGATTAGATCAAGTAATAGACAAATTTCTTGAGGATGAAAATGCCCAATTACTCTATGTATGGGGGCATAGTTATGAATTTGTTTCTGAAGAATCATGGGAACAATTAGAGAAATTATTAAAAAAACTATTAAGAGATGATATTTGGTCAACAACAAATATTGAATTTGTTAGGTATAGATTAAAGAATAAGAGGTGTTAGAGCTTTATATAATAATTAAGATTATAATTAATAGTAATAAGTATAAAAAACATTTTAAATAGATAACAACTCACAAAATCGGAGTTGTTATTTTTATATGAATTAAACTATTATTATCTGTATTTATAATTTTTTACACTATTCACATGAAAAAGATAATGCCAATAAAGAGATATTGCTAAAAAGTTGAATAATATAAAGATTAGTGGTAAAATATTGAGGACTTATAAATTATATTAAATCATAAAATATAAGTTTAATTCCAATAATACTATTAGGAGGTTCAATATGGGTAAAATATGTAGAAAATATATAACGATATCTGGAATATTATTAATATATGCGATATGTTTACCATCAGCATTTATTTCTCATGCTCAGATAAGTAGTGTACAAAACAATTCCACTATGCCCATACGTGCTAATGGTCAATGGAATCTAGAACAGGTTCTTAATGGAACTGTTTTTAAAGAACTAGAAAATACTCTTGATAATAGGTTGAACAAAAAGGATAAATTCAAAAGATTATATAGCTTGATACAAAATTATCTTAATAATAAAATAGAGAATTCTAGGTTAATGTGTAGCAAAGAATATACACATACATATAAACCTGTTTTGATAGATAATCACATTAAAGGTAATGTTATTATAGAAGGAACCGATGATGAGACGAACCCATTACCAGTAACTTTTTACACTGATACTAATAATATTCTAGAAGAATATTTTAGAGAAAAAAATAAATCAAATAAAAATGGAAAATATATTGAATATAAGGTTATATTGAATAAAATGAATATTAAACATACTTCCACTAAAATAATACAATAATAAAAAACTAAAAGTGAAAGGTGAATATATATGAAAAGATTATACGAAAAAGTGTTTGGGACACATAGTAACAAAGAAATAAAGAGAATACTACCATTAGTAGATAAAATAGAAGCTTTAGAGCCAGAAATGGAAAAATTAACTGATGATCAATTAAAAAATAAGACCACTGAATTTAGAGAAAGACTTAAAAATGGAGAAACATTAGACGATATATTAATTGAAGCTTATGCAGTAGTAAGAGAGACTTCTAAGCGTGCAGTGAACATAAGACCTTATAGAGTCCAATTGATTGGTGCTATAATCCTTCATCAGGGTAGAATAGCTGAGATGAAGACAGGAGAAGGTAAAACTTTTGTAGCTCCTTTTACAGCATACTTGAATGCTCTAGAAGGAAAAGGGGTTCATGTAGTTACAGTCAACGATTACTTAGCCACACGTGATGCTGAAAACATTGGTAGAATACATGAATTTCTTGGATTAACAGTAGGTGTTATTGTTAATGGAATAGATAATGAAGAAAGAAGAGCAGCTTATAACTGTGATGTTACATACGGTACCAATAATGAATTTGGATTTGACTACCTTAGAGATAACATGGTTATTTATAAAAAAGAAAGGGTACAAAGAGATCTGAACTATGTTGTAATTGATGAGGTTGACTCTGTATTAATTGACGAAGCTAGAACACCATTAATCATTTCAGGTAATAGTAGTAAATCAACACATTTATATCAACAGGCAGATATTATAGCTAGACGATTACAAAAAGGAAAAGTAATCGGAGAAATATCTAAGATGAGTGCCTTACTTAATGAAGAGATTCAAGAAGAAGGAGATTATGTAGTTGATGAAAAGGCAAAATCAGTATCTCTAACTGCTGATGGTCTGAAAAAAGTTGAACAATTTTTCCAAGTAGATAACTTAGCTGATCCAGAAAATATGGAAATACAACACCATGTTATATTAGCTTTAAAAGCACATAACACTATGTTTAAAGATAAAGATTATGTAATAAAGGAAGAAGAAATACTAATTGTTGATGAATTTACTGGACGTTTAATGCCGGGTAGGAGATATTCTAACGGTTTACATCAAGCAATAGAAGCAAAAGAAAGTGTGAGAGTAAGAAGAGAAAGTAAAACCCTTGCAACTATTACTTTCCAAAATTATTTCAATAAATATAATAAAAAATCTGGTATGACAGGTACAGCATTAACTGAAGAAGAAGAATTCAGAGAAATATATGGTATGGACGTAATAGCTATACCAACTAATGAACCTGTAATTAGAAAAGACAATCCAGACCAAGTATATAAATCACATCATGAAAAGGTAAATGCTGTTATTAATGACATCGCAGAATGTTACGATAGAGGACAGCCCGTTTTGGTTGGTACCATAACAATAGAATCATCAGAAGAACTAAGTAAGATGCTAAGAAAAAAAGGAGTTGTGCATAAAGTACTTAATGCCAAATATCATGAAAAAGAAGCTGAAATAGTAGCTATGGCAGGGCAAAAAGGCGCTATTACCATTGCAACTAATATGGCTGGTCGTGGTACAGATATAAAATTAGGTGAAGGTGTTATTGAAACAGGAGGACTTAAGATAATAGGTACAGAACGTCATGAATCAAGGCGTATAGATAATCAGCTGAGAGGTCGTTCAGGACGTCAAGGTGACCCAGGTGAATCTAAGTTCTATATTTCATTAGATGATGATTTAATGCGTTTATTTGGTTCTGAAAGAATGAAAAATACTGTTACAAGATTAGGACTACCTGAAGGTGAACCAATTGCAGCAGGTATTTTATCTAATGCAATAGAGAATGCTCAGAAAAAAGTCGAAGGAAATAACTTCTCTATAAGAAAGCACTTACTTGATTATGACCAAGTCATGAATGAGCAAAGAGAAATTATATATGGTGAAAGAAAGAAAGTTCTTGAAGGCGACAACATGAGAGACTTCGTCATGAGTATGATAAATGAAGTTATTGGAAGATTCGTGGATGCTCATACAGGAGATGAACAAGAATTTGATGAATGGGATATACCAGGACTCATGGAATCTCTAGGCGAAATTGTACCAATAAAATCCATTCATACAACAGAAGAAGAAAGAGAAGCATTGACTAAGGAGAAATTCAAAGAAAAATTATACGAAATCGCTGATAAACTTTACGTAGATAAAGAACATGAATTTGACGAAGAAGAATTTATGCGTGAAGCTGAACGTGTTATCTTACTAAAAGCAATAGATCAAAAATGGATGGATCATATTGACAACATGGACCAAATGCGTCAAGGTATAGGACTACGTGCATATGGTCAAAGAGATCCTTTAGTAGAATATAAATTCCTTGGATTTGATATGTTTGAAGAAATGTCGAATAATATACAAGAAACTACTCTTAGGACTCTATATCATATTAGACCTGCAAGAAAAATAGAAAGAGAAAGAGTAGCAAAAGTTACTTCAACCAATAGAGGAGAGCAACAGGCCGCTAAGCAACCAGTAAGAAGAAAAGAAAGAAAAGTAGGAAGAAATGAATTATGCCCATGTGGAAGCGGTAAAAAATATAAATATTGTTGTGGCAGAAATCAATAAGATATACTGAAAAAAGTATATGATAAAAATATAGAGGTGATAAAATGCTAGAACTAGAACAAAGCAAGTTAGAATTACAAGCATACAAAGAGAAGCTAAATGAAATGAGTGTTTCACTTTGACTTGGTCAATGTAAAAAATAAAATACAAGAATTAGAAGCTAAGGTTGCATCAGAAGAATTCTGGAATGATGCAGAGAATTCAGGTAAAGTATTAAAGGAAATTAAACAACTAAAAGATAAAGTAGATAATTATAACAATCTTGTGCAAGATTATGAAGACTTAGAAACTCTCATTGAAATGGGAATAGAAGAAAATGACGACGAAATCATCAAAGAAGTCTCATCTGCAAAAAAAGAGTTTATCAATAATTATGAAGAGCTTAGAACTAAGACTCTTCTATCAGGAGAATATGATGCTAATAATGCTATAATATCTTTACATGCTGGTGCAGGTGGAACAGAATCTTGTGATTGGGTAAGTATGTTACTTAGAATGTATACTAGATGGGCAGATGATAAAGGGTATAAAATAGAGACTCTAGACTATTTGGATGGCGAAGAAGCAGGAGTTAAATCTGTGACAATTCAGATAAATGGTGAGAATGCCTATGGATATCTAAAATCAGAAAAAGGTGTACATCGTCTAGTAAGAATATCTCCATTTGATTCATCAGGAAGAAGGCATACATCTTTTGCATCATTAGATGTTTTGCCAGAATTAGATGATGATATTGATCTTGAGATAAACGACGATGAAATCAAAATAGATACTTATCGTGCAAGTGGAGCTGGTGGACAACATATTAACAAAACAGACTCAGCTGTTAGAATAACCCATATGCCGACGGGTGTAGTTGTTCAATGTCAAAATGAACGTTCACAACACAAAAACAAAGACAGAGCTATGAAGATGTTAAAAGCAAAATTATACGAAATAAGACGACAAGAACAAATGGAAAAAATGGAAGGAATAAGAGGGGAAGTCAAAGAAATAGGTTGGGGTAACCAAATACGTTCATATGTAATGCATCCATATAGTATGGTAAAGGATCATAGAACTAGTGCAGAAATTGGCAATGTACAAAGTGTAATGGATGGAAAGATAGATTTATTCATTAATGCTTATTTACAATGGTTGGCCCTCTAAATAAACAATATTATTTATGATGTCATAAAAATTACAAAAGGAGTGAAGGATATGTCTACAATGCAACAGGTTATATTTAAGCTCGATAAAGAAGAATATGGTTTGGATATAATGAAAGTCATAACAATCGAAAAATATCAAGAAGTTGTCAAAACACCAAATACTCCAGAGTATATAACAGGTATCATTAATCTTAGGGGTAGCGTATTACCAGTTTATAGTTTAAGAAAGAAATTTAATCTAAAAGAAAAAGAGTCAAATGAAAATACCAAAATCATCGTAACAGTAACAAACGATATGAAAATAGGATTTATAGTTGATTCTGTTCAGGAAATATTAAATATCGATGATAAAAATATTGAGGAAGCTCCAAAAATCGTTACGGGAATTAATAGAAAATACATTAAAAGCATAGCTAAAATGGAAGAACGAATGGTTATTCTAATAGATATTGATTTAATAATATCAGAAGAAGAACATCTAGAGCTAGGGAAGGTATCAGAAGAACAAGAATAATTATACAGACTTGTAATAATCCATTATATAGATATGTTCATCAAATATTAAGTGCTAACAGCCAAAAATCTTGTGTTTATCAAAACACAAGGTTTTTTATTGCTTAAAACATAATTAAAGACACAGACCAGATATGTAAAATAAAGCAATATTAAATTTTCTAACTTATTTTATGCATATCACTTGAATTTTTATTAAATAAGTGGTATAATCTCCGTAACAAAAACAAATGTTTTTAATAGAAAAACAGTGAAGGTGATGAAATGCCTGATACAGCAAGATATTATATAATCAAAAGAAAAGCTTTACCAGAAGTCTTCTTGAAGGTTGTTCAAGCAAAAAAACTTTTGGAAAAGGAAAAAGCAATAACGATACAAGAAGCAGTAGATTCTGTTGGAATAAGTCGTAGTTCATTTTATAAATACAAAGATACAATATTTCCATTTTATGATAATTCCAGAGGAAGAGCTATAACAGTTGCTCTAGGTCTTGATGACGAACCAGGATTACTATCATGCATATTAAATATTGTTGCCCAGTACAAGGCAAATATACTAACAATACATCAAACAATACCAATTAACGGTGTTGCCAATATAACATTAAGTATGGAGATACTTCCAACATCTGGTGATATACAAGAAATGATTATATCATTAGAAAGTCATGAAGGAATACATCAAGTAAAAATATTAGCTAGGGAGTGAAATAAATGGTAGATGTTGCAATATTAGGATACGGTACAGTTGGTTCAGGGGTAGTGGAAGTACTTACAACCAACAAAGATAGCATTAATAAAAGAGCAGGGAAAAAAATCAATCTAAAATACGTATTAGATTTAAGAGATTTTCCAGGATCAGCTATAGAGGATATACTAACAAAAAACTATGAAGATATTCTTAATGATTCTAGTGTGAAAGTGATTGCTGAAGTTATGGGAGGCGTAGAACCTGCATATACTTTTGTAAAAAAAGCACTTCTATGTGGAAAAAGTGTTGTTACTTCCAATAAAGAATTAGTAGCACGTCATGGAGCAGAATTACTTCAAATCGCAAGAGATAAGAATATTAATTTCTTATTTGAGGCTAGTGTAGGTGGTGGGATACCTATTATTAGACCACTTAATCAATCACTAACTGCTGACGAAATATATGAAATTACTGGGATATTAAATGGTACTACTAACTTTATTCTAAGTAAAATGGCAGACGAAGGACTAGATTTTGAGACTGTATTAAAAGAAGCACAAGATAAAGGTTATGCAGAAAGAAACCCAGAAGCAGATGTTGAAGGGTTTGATGCATGTAGAAAGATAGCTATACTTTCATCACTTGCTTTCGGTATGCAAGTTGATTTTGAAGATATATATACAGAAGGTATAACAAAAATATCAGATATAGATATGAAATATGCTAAAAAATTAGGATTTGATATTAAGCTATTAGCAACAAGTAAGAAGAAAGATGAAAAAGTTTATGCTATGGTTTCACCTATGATGATTGGAAAAGATCATCCTTTATCTAATGTTAATGGCGTTTTTAATGCTATATTTGTTAAAGGAAATGTAATAGGAGACGTTATGTTTTATGGTAAAGGTGCAGGTAAATTACCAACGGCAAGTGCAGTAGTAGCAGACATTGTTGATGCAGTAAAACATCTTGAGAGAAATATTGTTTCGTTTTGGAGTACTAAGAAGATGGAATTGATGAGTGTTGATAACGTTTCATCAAGATGCTTTATTAGATTAGTACCTAAAAGTATAGATATGGTACGTAATCAAATAAAAGACATGTTTGGTGATGTGGAGTACGTTAAGATTGACGATAAAGTTGATGAAATAGCTTTTATTACAGATATTTTCAAAGAAGGAATACTGAAAGAAAAAATAAATGACCTTAATGCAAAAAATATAGCATCAGAAGTTTTAAGTGTAATAAGAATAGATAAATAATGAATACTTATTAATTAACATATAACTGCCGCTTGACAGCGAAGGGATGAGAATATATGAAATATGTTGTAATACTAGGAGACGGTATGGCTGATGAACCTGTAAAGCAGTTAGGTAACAAAACACCTTTACAGGTAGCCGATAAAGAAAATATTGATTCTTTAGCAAACATGGGTGAAGTCGGTTTGGTAAACACTATTCCAGATGGTTTAGCTCCAGGAAGTGATACTGCTAATTTGTCAGTTTTGGGATATGACCCTCAAAAATATTATACTGGAAGGTCACCACTGGAAGCTTTAAGTATTGGTGTTGATATGGAAAGTAATGATGTTAGCTTTAGATGTAATCTGGTTACATTAAGTGAAGAAGGTTCATATGAAGATAAAACGATAACTGATCATAGTTCAGATGAAATTACAACTGAAGAAGCAGATGAATTAATTAAATATCTTGAAAAGTACTTAGGTAATGATACAATCAAATTTTATACAGGGACTAGTTATAGACATGCTATAATATGGCATAAAGGTAGTACAGATGTCAATCTAACACCACCTCATGATATACTAGAAAAAAATATAAAAAACTATTTGCCAAAAGGAACTAATTCGGATAAAATAAAACAAATGATGGTGTTAAGTAATGAATTACTTAAAAATCATCCAATCAATATAAGAAGAAAAGAAAAAGGGCTGAGACCTGCTAACTCCATATGGATATGGGGTGAAGGGACAAAACCAACCTTAAAGTCTTTTAGTGATAAATATAATAAAAAAGGGGCTATGATATCAGCTGTTGATTTATTAAAAGGAATAGCTATAGCTGCTGAAATGAAAAATGTTCAAGTTGAAGGTGTTACAGGTAATATCAACACTAATTTTAAAGGTAAGGCAAAAGCTGCTATAGAAGTTCTGAAATCGGGTGAAGACTTTGTATACGTACATATGGAAGCACCAGATGAATGTGGACATAGAGGAGAAATTGATAATAAAGTCAAATCAATAGAACTTATAGATGGAGAAGTTGTTAAATACATAAAAGAAGAACTTGATAAGTTTGAAGAAGACTATAAGATAATGATACTACCCGACCATCCAACACCTCTAGCCATTAGAACACATACAAATAAGGCAGTACCTTATTTAATATATGATAGTTCTAGAATAAATGAATCTAATGTAAAATATGATGAAGAATCATGTAAAACTACGGGGAATGTATTTACGAAAGGTCATGAACTTATGGACTATTTCTTAAAATAAATACATATACTAATTAGATACCTAAAGAGGAGGAAATAACTTGTTAATTGTAAAGAAATTTGGAGGTAGCTCTGTAGCGAATAAAGAAAGAGTATATAACGTTGCAGAAAGAATACTAGAAGATTATAATAAAGGTCATAAAGTTGTAGTTGTCTTATCGGCACAAGGAGATACTACAGATGAATTAATAGCAAAAGCGAAAGAAATTAATCCAAATCCTTCAAGAAGAGAAATGGATATGATTCTTACAACAGGAGAACAACAATCTGTGGCACTAATGGCTATGGCATTACAGAATTTAGGATATCCAGCAGTATCACTTAATGCTTTTCAAGTTAAAATGAATACTACATCTGTTTATAGTAATGCAAGACTCAAGCGAATAGATGCTGAGAGAATTAACTCAGAACTTGAAAGAAAGAACATTGTACTTGTGACAGGGTTCCAAGGTATTAATAAATATGATGATATAACTACATTGGGTAGAGGTGGATCTGATACAACAGCAGTAGCTATAGCAGCAGAACTTAATGCTGACAAATGTGAAATATTTACAGATGTAGATGGAGTATATACTGCTGATCCTAGAATTGTAAAAGATGCAATTAAGATAGATGAGATTACTTATGATGAAATGTTAGAATTAGCTTCACTTGGTGCAAAAGTTCTTCATAACCGTTCAGTAGAGCTTGCCAAGAAATATGGTGTGGAATTAGTTGTACGCTCAAGTTTGACAAAAGCTGAAGGAACTATTGTTAGGGAGGAATGTAAAATGGAAAAAATGTTAGTAAGTGGCGTTGCTGCTGATAAGAATGTTGCTAGAGTTGCTGCAATTGGAATTAAAGATGAACCAGGAAAAGCGTTTTCACTATTTTCAATACTTGCAAAACATAATATTAATGTTGATATTATTTTACAATCAATAGGTAGAAACAATACAAAAGATATATCATTTACAGTGCCTAGAGATTCATTAGAAGACACTAAAAAAATTCTACAAGAAAATCTTTCAAGAATATCTTCTGAAAAAATAGAATATGATGATTCAGTATCAAAAGTTTCTATTGTAGGTGCTGGTATGGCTTCTAATCCTGGAGTAGCAGCAGTAATGTTTGAAAGCCTTTACGATGCTGATATAAATATAAAAATGATATCAACATCTGAGATTAAGATTTCAGTACTTATTAATGAAAAAGATACTGACAGTGCTGTAAATGCAATACATGAAGGATTTAAAGATAGATTTTAATTGGCGAAAATAAATATAAGAATATTATATCTATACTAAGGAAGTTGCTCTTATAAAGGGTAACTTTTTTGTGTTATAAGAAAGTATTACTTTTCTTATAGGAGGAAATTCTCTTGAAAGCAATTTAAAAAAACAAATAATTAGTTAAAGATTGCGTTAAAATCCTTGTACCGTAAGTATCATTAATATATAATATTTAATAGAGTTTACAGTAAAGGAGCTAGTAGGTTATGGATATTTTAAAAGTACTAGAGAAGGAATTGGATATCAAGACTTGGCAGGTTGAAGCAACAGTCAAATTAATTGATGAAGGTAATACTATACCTTTTATCGCAAGATATCGTAAGGAGATGACAGGATCTTTAAGTGATGAGATATTACGTGATTTTAATGATCGTCTTACTTATCTAAGGAATTTAGAGTCTAAGAAAGAACAAGTTATTGCTAGTATTGAAGAACAGGGAAAACTAACTGAGGAACTGAAAAATACTATATTATCAGCAAAAACACTAGTAGAAGTTGATGATCTTTATAGACCATATAGACCAAAAAGAAGGACAAGGGCTACTATAGCTAAAGAAAAAGGATTAGAACCATTAGCTATCAAAATATGGATGCAAAATTTGAAAGTACCTGTCCAAGAAATTGCTATGGAATATATAAATGAAGAAAAAGATGTGAAGACCCCCGAAGATGCAATAAATGGGGCAAAGGATATACTTGCTGAAATGATATCAGATGAAGCGGATTTCAGGAAAGAAATAAGAAGAAGAATATTCACAAAAGGTAAATTAATAGTAAAGGCAAAAGATAAAAAAGTTGAATCAGTATATGAAATGTATTATGAATACGATGAAGATATCAAAAAAATTGCTCCTCATAGGATATTGGCAATAAACAGAGGAGAAAAAGAAAAAATATTAGTTGCTAAAATAGAAGCACCTATCCAAGAAATTGAACAATATCTTAGAAATAAAGTTATTAGAGAAGATAATACTTATACTACACCTGTATTAGAAGAAGTTATTTTCGACAGTTATAAAAGATTAATTTCACCAGCTATTGAGAGAGAAATAAGATCTGATTTGACAGAGACTGCTGAAGAAGGAGCAATAAAAGTTTTTGGGAAAAATTTAGACCAATTACTTATGCAACCGCCTATTATGGGAAAAGTTGTACTTGCACTAGACCCAGCTTTTAGAACAGGCTGTAAAATTGCAGTAATTGATGGAACAGGTAAAGTATTAGCTACAACAGTAGTATATCCAACACCACCGTTAAATAAAGTTGAAGAGGCAAAAACCAAATTGAAATCACTTATTCAAAAGCATGATGTTGATATTATAGCTATAGGTAATGGTACTGCCTCTAGAGAATCTGAACTTTTTGTTGCAGATATGTTGAAAGAAATAGATAAAAACATTCACTATATAATTGTTAATGAAGCAGGAGCTTCTGTGTATTCAGCATCAAAGCTTGGGACAGAAGAATTTCCGCAATTTGATGTTGCATTAAGAAGTGCAGTATCAATAGGAAGAAGGTTACAGGATCCACTTGCAGAGTTAGTTAAAATCGATCCAAAATCAATTGGTGTGGGTCAATACCAACATGATATGAACCAGAAAAAATTAGGAGAAACACTAACAGGTGTAGTTGAAGACAGTGTTAACAAAGTAGGGGTAGACCTAAATACGGCATCACCATCTTTGTTACAATATATTTCGGGTATAAGTAAAACAATAGCAAAAAATATTGTGATTTATAGAGAAACGGAAGGCAAATTTTCTAGTCGTAAACAATTACTAAAGGTTTCAAAATTAGGACCAAAAGCATATGAACAATGCGCAGGTTTTTTAAGGATAATAGGTGGAGATAATCCACTTGACAATACAGGTGTTCATCCTGAGTCATATATTGCTAGTAAACAATTGGTAAAGGAAATAGGCAATGAACTTGAAGACTTGGATCATAATAAGATTAAAGGAATTAATAATAAGATAAATAATGTTCAAGATATGGCTGATAAACTAGGAATAGGAGTACCAACACTAAGAGATATTATCAAGGAATTAGAGAAACCTGGGCGAGATCCTAGAGAAGAGATGCCAAAACCAATACTAAGAACTGATGTATTAGAAATGGAAGATCTACAAGAAGGAATGGTATTAAAAGGAACAGTTAGGAACGTTATTGATTTTGGAGCGTTTATTGATATTGGGGTTCACCAAGATGGATTAGTGCATATATCTGAAATGGCAGATAAATATATTAAGCACCCTCTAGAAGTAGTGGCTGTTGGAGATATAATTAATGTGAGAGTAATGAATGTAGATCTGAAGAAGAAGAGGATTGCATTATCAATGAAACTATAAAATTATTAGATATAATTTAATCACGTTAAAGGGGCTGTCGAATATGATATGCTCCCTTCTATGTGACAAGTTTTATTATTTCACTTGTCTACCTAGAAGGAGTATATCATGTTATCTGACAGCTCCTACTAATTTTAGTAACTATTACATCTGATTTAAAGGTATTTATCTAGTAAAGATGGCTAGAAGATAACAGTTCTATTCCTACCTGAATTTTTAGCTTGATATAGAGCTTTATCTGCATTATTTAATAAATTCCTGATACAATCACTATCACAAGTTGTATTGCTAAATATTGACATTCCAATACTTATTGTAATTTTAATTGTGTATCCTCCGATTTTTAAAGTTAAGTTTTCAACATTTTTTCTTATATTCTCAGCAATAGTAAATGCATCTTCTCTATTATACCCAGTTAAAATAATTGCAAATTCTTCACCGCCAATTCTACCGAATAGATCTTTTTCACCAAGTAAACTAGTACAGGTTTTTACAAGTTCTTGTAATACTTCATCACCTATACTATGTCCATAGGTATCATTAACTTTTTTGAAATAATCAATATCTAGCATAAGTAGCGATACAACATCTTTAGTCAATCTGGCATAAGCTATAAAACCTTCTGCGGTTTTAAGGAAGTGCTGACGGTTATAAGAACCTGTCAAATAATCGGTGGTAGCCATTTTATACAAGCTGTCTTGTAGTTCTTTTCTTTCGGTAATATCTTCAGCTACACCTACTATTCTCACAATTTTATTATCCTTGTTTTTAACTGGAAAAGATCTAGAATATATCCATCTAATACTGTTATCAGATTTAATGATTCTATATTCTAGTTGAGATATGCTGCCGACTTCAATTAAGTTGTTGAAAGAAGATTTTACATTTACCAAATCAGCTGGATGAACAGATGCATAAAAATTCTTGATTCCATTTTTATAATCCCATTTCTGACCAAAAATATGTTCAAAAGCTGAACTGATATAAATCATATCTTCACCATCAATATTTTTTACCCAAAAAATTTCATTAATATTTTCCAGCAGTTGTTGGAAATTAGTTTCAACTTCCATTAGTTGCTTTTGTATCTGTAATTTATCCGTTATGTCATGGCCAGAACTTAATGTACCAATAATGTTTCCACATTCATCTTTTAAAATTGAATTGGACCACATAACTATACGTTCTTCACCAGATTTAGTTAGTAAAGGTTGATTATATATTTCTTGGTTTTCTCTTATGAATCCCTTCATCAACTTATTAAAAATATTTTTTATCTTTGATCTGATATTAGTAGGTAATGCTATATCAAACCAATTTTTGCCAATTAGATATTTGCTATCATTAGCTAAAATTGATCCTAATGATTTATTTATAAAATTAATATTTCCAGCGTTATCAAGAGCAACAAAATAATTAGCAGAGACATCAATGTATTTTTTGAACTGTTCTGATTCCAATAATTTTTTATCATACGTAAAATCTGTAATGCATCGTATAGTTACAAAAGCAAAGTTATCATTATTTTCACTATATTTGCTTATAGAAATTTCTGCTTCAAACTCTGTTGAGTTACTCTTGATACATATGAAGCTTAATACTTTATTACAATTATTATCAACTGAGTTAATTATTTTATGAAATTCTACAACAGATGATAATCCATTTGGTTGATGTTTAGGAAATAAAATAAAATTAAATTGATTTATAATATCCTCTTTAGATTTGTAGTTAAAAAGATTAACCATCCTATTATTACAATCTATTATTTTCTTATCCTTTATAATAATAAATGCATTATTGTTATGATGAAAAAAATTTAAATACAGATTTGGATTATTAATCATAGCTATGCAGTCCTTTCGGTAAACTCTAAAGTAATAAGTAATATTGTCAAGTATATAATAAAATTATAGTTATCCTTAAATTATGTATATATTATATCGTACATAATTATATTTAACAATTAATATACATGAATTTTATAATATAAGCATAAATATAATAATGTTTAAAGATGCGATTAATATATTTAATTAAAACATTAATAAAATTAATAAGTATATTAAAAATATCAAAATATATATTGACAAAATTAATATTGTAGTATATATTATTAATATAAGATAATCGATTATAATTAAGAAGGTGAAAAAAATGAAATATAAAGCACCAGGAAAATGCCCAGTTTGTGGTGAAAAATTAGAAATAACAAAATTGAATTGCCCCAAGTGTTCTACATCAATAGAAGGAGAATTTAGACCTTGTCAATTTTGTAGATTACCAAAAGACGAATTAGAATTTATTAATACATTTATTATGTGTAGAGGGAACATTAAAGATGTAGAAAAAGAATTAGGGATATCATATCCTACTGTTAGAAGTAAGTTGGATTCTGTAATAAAATCATTAGGTCTAGAAGATGAGAGTAAAAAAAGAAGCGAAAGAAGAGAAGCAATTACTCAGAAGAGAGATTCAATGAAAGAGTTGAAAGAATTAAAACAACAGATATTAGATAAATTGGCTCTGGGAGAATTGACTACAAAAGAAGCTATGGAAAAAATTAAAAAGTTAAAAATCTAAAATTAAAAAATATGTGATATAAATATTATTTTTATGAAAGGATTGTTTAGTATGAGTGAAGAGAAGAAAATTCTAGAAATGATTGAAAAAGGTCAAATTACTGCTGAAGAAGGAATGGAATTACTGCAAGCTCTAAGAAATGTAGGTATAGAACAAGAAGAAAAAATTATTGAAGAATATAAACCAGCTGTTCAAAAAAGAGAATTTAAATTTTTACGAATAAAAGTAACTACTGAAAAAGGCGAAACAAAAGTTAATATTAATATACCATTAAAATTGATTAAGGCTTTGGGGGGGATTTTGCCACAAGCTAATAATTTAATACCTGAGGATGTTAAAAAACAAATGAACGATAAAGGTATTAATCTTGGAGCTATAGATATAAATAAAATACTAAGCGCTTTAGAATCAGGTGAATTAGAAGATACTGTGCTAGTGGATGTGGAGACTTATGATGAGGAAGATGGAAAAACTCAGGTAAAAATTTATGTGGAATAGAGCCAAATTACTCAAGATTAATATTCGTTCCAAAAATACTAAAATAGTTATTCCTGTACCGTTATTTATATTTAGTCAGTTAGTAGATTGTGTTATGGACCTATTAGCACTTATTACGTTCTTTACTCCAGGTATTAAGATTACTATAAAGAGTAAAAAATATAATTTGAGAGGTATTTTAAAGACTATATATCAAATATTAGAAACTCTGAAGGAAATTAAATATTGTGAACCCTTTGATTTTGTTGACATAAAAACCAAAGAAGATACTGTTCAAATAAGTTTGAAGTAAGAAGGGATGTATTATTATGTTAGATAGAAATTTATATTATTATAGTGTGTTTGGTAATATACAACCAAATAGAAGCATTAAAGATTATAGAGAGATGCTACTTAGAGAACAATTCATTAGATTAAATAAAAATACTAACGTAAAATATAGAAACAAGTCCAACATTAATTTATAAAAAGGAGAATAACCGTGAATAGAATATGCTATAAATATATACTATATGTACTAGTATTTATTATAAGTCCATATGTTTTTCAAGGGGTAAGTCTTGAACATACATCTACAGCATTTATAGCAGCATTAGTTTTTGTTTTGGTGAATACTTTAATAAAACCGTTGTTATTACTTATTACACTTCCTATTAATATAATAAGCTTTGGATTATTTAGTTTAATTATTAATACTTGGATGATAATGTTAATGGATAAGTTGGTAGGTGGAATTAATATATCTGGATTTTGGTTATCGGCTTTAATTGCATTAGTAATAACTATATTAAATGAAGTGTTACTTAATGAGAAAAAAAACAAAAGAAGATATATGAAAAAATACTAGTATAACTGGCTCTTACAGGTAGTAATGGAGAAACTAAAAAAAATAACTGTATTGACAATTATACAATAATAAAATATAATATAGATGGTAATAAGAAACATAATAACAAAAAAACTTAATATTAAAATTCTTCAGGGCAGGGTGTAATTCCCTACCGGCGGTTATAGTCCGCGAGCCTAATGGCTGACTTGGTGTAATTCCAAGACCGACAGTATAGTCTGGATGAGAGAAGAGATTAAATTTATTATTTATGATAATAACACCTTGGAGAAATTTCAAAGGTGTTTTTTTATTTATTTAATCACGGGTCCGGAAGATTTTTATGGAAGGAGAAAATTAATATGGAAAAAATAAGTAAGTTCCATATCCATGGAACAAATAGCGCTAAGTCAGAAAGATTCAATACCATGTATCTAGTAAAAATTGCTTTATTATCTGCAATAGCATACATCATATTTTTAATTGAATTCCCGTTGCCTTTTTTTCCACCTTTCTTAGAAATTGATTTCAGTGATACGGTAGCAATTTTAGGTGGAATAATATTAGGTCCTATGGCAGCTGTTATAATTCAATTCATTAAAAATCTACTTAGATTATTACTTATGAATTCTGGTACAGGTGGAATAGGTGAATTGGCTAATTTATTAGTTGGAATAGCTTATGTATTACCATTCTGTCTTATATTCAGACGAAATAATTTAAAAAGATTTATTATTGGAAGTATAGTTGCAATTATTATTATGACTGTTACAGCAGGACTTGTTAATTATTTTATCAATATTCCAGTGTATCTAGGTAGTACACCACATGCAGAGAAAATGAATATGATATACTCTTTCTATGTTCCTTTTAATCTTATAAAAGGAGTTATAGTTACCATAGTTAGTTATGTAGCAGTTAAAGCATTTAAACAAGTAATCAATAAGTTGCAATAATAGAATAAGAACATTTAAAGACCTAGATTATATCTAGGTTTTTTGGTTAATAAATATTAGTAAAGGTTAATTTTTTAGAATAGTAAAATAAAGTAGCGAGACTAGTTTTGTACTAGCTAAATTCTTGTAAAAGTGCTATAATACCTATCAAAAGATATTGTTAAATAATTGGAGGTTATTATGGCAACGAAAAAGAAGAATAAGAATAAAAATAATAATAACAGTAAAAATGACAAGAATCTAGATAACAACATTAAAAAAAATAACAATAAGATTAGTAAAAACAACAAAAAAAATAATAATGACAATAATATAGAATTAAGTATCAAAATTAATGACAAAGATATGTTCTATTTTATGCTGGGACATGTTTATTCAAAATTAAGCAGTAAAATAACTTTATTATTTAGTATAATATGTCTGGTATTATTCCCTATATCTTTTTTGTGGAATGATACTTTTATGACTCTTGTATTATTATTCGGAGCATTGACTTATCTTGTTATATCTCCGTTAATGTTATTTTTACAATCAAAAAAACAGATTGCAACCAATCCTGTATTCAAAGAACCTATTCTATATAAAATAAATGATGAAGGATTTTATGTATCACAAGCTGGTGAATGGATAGAATTTCTATGGGAAAATCTATATAAAGTTGTTGAAAGAAAATATAATATTCTATTTTACATAAGTAAAGACCAAGCATTTATTATTCCTGCTAGATTAATGGAAGATGGGAAAAAAATAGTTAATATAAAACAAATGGTGTCTACTAAGATGGATACATCAAGATATAAGTTTAAGCAAGAAAAGAATGAAGGGAAGATTTGATTGATATATAAATCATTTTCAGCAGAAGAAACTAAAAAAATTGGTAAAGAACTTGGACAGGATGCGAAAAAAGGGCAAATCTATTGTCTTATAGGTGATTTGGGTGTAGGTAAAACCGTATTTACAAAAGGTTTTGCAGAAGGGCTTGGAATTCATGAACATATCACTAGCCCAACATTTACAATAGTAAATGAATATGATACTGATAAATTGAGATTTAATCATTTTGATGTATATAGAATTGATGATCCTGATGAAATGTATGAAATAGGGTACGAAGAATATTTTTATAATGATGGGGTATGTCTAATAGAATGGGCAAATCTAATAGAAGAAATAATACCAGAAGAAGCAATATGGATTAACATAGAGAAAGATTTAGATATAGGGTTGGATTACAGAAAAATAACCATTGCTGGAGGAATAAACAAATGAAAGTTTTAGCCATAGAAAGTTCTGCTGTTGCAGCATCTATTGCTGTTGCGGAAGACGATAGGTTACTATGCGAATACACAACGAATTATAAGAAAACACATTCACAGACTTTAATGCCAATGATAGAAGAAGTTACGAATATGATTAATCTTGATCTGAGTGAATTAGATATAATAGCTGTATCTAAAGGACCTGGATCCTTTACCGGATTAAGAATTGGTGTTGCGACAGCTAAGGGGTTGGCTCATACTCTGGAAATCCCTATAGTAGGAGTAGCCACTTTGGATGCTTTGGCTTACAATATGGGATACACAGACAAAATAATATGTCCATTAATGGATGCAAGAAGAAATCAAGTATATACCGGATTATATTCATATGATAACAATATCTTTAACAATATATTACCTAGTACAGTTGTTCCGATAGAAGATATATTTATTGAGGTCAAAAAAATTAATAAAGAAGTTATATTCTTAGGAGATGGTATATCACCTAATATTGATAGAATAAAAAATAATTTTACTAATAATGAATATGTATTAGCCCCTTTAAATAATAATATACAGAGAGCATCCTCAGTAGCTGCTTTGGGTATATTACATGCGTTAAAAGGAGAGACAGAAAGTTATATGAACTTCAAACCAATCTATTTAAGAAAGTCCCAAGCAGAAAGGGAATTTGAAAGGAAACATAATACATGTATCTAATACGTAGAATGAATCTGAAGGATATAGAAGAAGTACATTCCATAGAAGAAAATACTTTTCCTAATCCTTGGTCTAAAGATGCATTTACAAAGGAGTTAACGAGTAATACACATTCAGTATACATGGTAATAGAAGAAAATAATAAGATAATAGCATATGCTGGGTTATGGAATATCGTAGGAGAAGGTTACATTACCAATATAGCAGTAACAAAAGAAAGAAGAGGAGCTGGATTTGGTAGAAAAGTAACTGAGGCTCTTATATATGAAGGGACAAAACAAGGTATTATGTCTTTTACTTTAGAAGTAAGAGTAAGTAACAAAAATGCAATTAAATTATACGAAAAGCTAGAGTTCCAAATAGCTGGAGTAAGAAAGAATTTTTATGATAAACCAAGAGAAGATGCGTATATAATGTGGAAAAATATAGAATAATCCTTATAAGTAGGGCTATTGTGACATATAAAAGTAGACTTAGGAAATTTATCTTAAGTCTCTTTTGTTTTTTACCAATAAATAATTACCTATACCATTGGAAAGAAAACTTTTATTTTGTTTCTGCTTTTTAAAAAAGGTTGGAAAGTTATATTTATTATTAACAAGACACCTTATAAATGTATAAGATAAAGTATATGAAACTTTAAAGGGCAAAGGGTATAGGGAGGAGCTGCTTAATGAAAGAATGTTATGAACTTTCCCATGAAGATTTAGATTTGAAGTCAGTTGTTCTAGAGCAATCTGATAATGACAAAGATGAAGAAGATATATTTGTTGGGAATGGCAGAGTAAGCGAAATACTAGATTTTGGTCTTAAACTAAATGGATCTGGATATAATATATACTTATCAGCTGAAGAAGGATTAAATACAGTAGAATTTCTAAGAAAATTTTTAAAAGACAAGAGTAAAAAGAACAATCCTCCTGATGATTGGTGTTATGTATATAATTTTAAAAATGAAGATAAACCAAGAGCGTTACGACTGAATTGTGGAAAAGGTAAAAAATTTAAAAAGAATATTGAAAACTGTGTTAAAGATGTAATTCTACAATCTAATGTAAAGTTAAACAGTGCCGAATTCAAGAAAGTTGAGACTTGTTTAAAAGATGAATTTTTATCAAAAGGTGAAAATAAATTAGAAGAATTAAAAGATGATGCCAAAAAACTTGGGTTTTCAACTAATATAACAGATAAGGGCATATTTTTTATTCCTATTGTAGATGGTAAAAAAATTAGTGAAGATAAATACGATGATTTAACAGTAGAAGAACAAGAAATAATATTAGAGAATCTAAACACTATGGAAAATAAATCAGAAGACATAATGAAGCAAGTGAAAAGACTAAAAAAAATATCCGAAGCAAAAGTTACTAAGCTTCAGAATAAAATATTGAAGATCATTATTGATGATATATTCAAAAAAACCGAAGCTGAATTTGAGAGTAACAAAAAAGTTATAGCTTATATAAAGGAGTTAAAAGAACATTTATTCAAAAACATAAAGAATATCTTATCGGAGACAGATAGTCAGGAGACTTTAAATTCTTTATTAATTGATGATGAAGAGGATAATCTAGAAAAGTATAAAGTTAATCTTTTTATAGATAATTCTAATGCAAAAACATCACCAATTATATATTGTGATAACCCATCTTATTATGAAATGTTTGGTAAAATAGAGTATGAAAATGAATTAGGGATTTATACAACTAACTATACCATGATTAAAAAAGGTATACTCCATAATGCTAATAGTGGATATCTAATTATTAATGCAGAAAATTTACTGAACAGTGCTTTAACATGGGGAACACTTAAAAAAGTTTTAATCAATAAAAAATTAATATTCGAGAACATTCGAGAACAATTAGGTTCACTTCCAATAAAAACTATTAAACCAGAACCGATTCCTATGGATTTAAAGATTATTTTAATAGGAAATGAACGTATATATAGATTATTATATGCTTATGATAGTGAATTCAAAGAATTATTTAAGCTACATGTGCAACTTAATACTGAAGTAGAAAAAAATAAAAGGATAATCAGTAAATACTATCATTATTTTGATGATGTTTGTGATAGAAAAAAACTTAGGATGCTTACTAAAGATGGAAAGAATGAGTTATTAAGATATGCATCATATGTTGCAGAAGACAGAAATAAACTAACTACGAAATTTTCTGTATTGATGGATTTAATACAAGAAGCTGATTTATGTGCTGCTCATTCAGAAATGAATGTGATAAATTCAAATATTATAAAAGAAGCAGTCATTAAAAAAAATAACAGATCTTCATTGTTAAAAGAAAACATAAATGATTTGTATGAAAAGGATAAAATAATAATTGATTATAGTAAAAAGAAAGTTGGACAGATAAATGGTGTGGCATTAAGTGATTATAGTGAAAATACCATAGCAAGAATAATTAGAATTACTGCTGTAACATATATGGGTAAATTAGGTGTAATTAATATAGAAAAAGAAAATAAACTTAGTGGAAATGTTTTTGACAAAAGTATCGGTATATTGTCAGGATATATTGGCAATAAATATTCACAAGATTATCCGTTGATGTTGAATTGCCAGCTTTGTTTTGAGCAGGTATATAATATCATTGATGGTGATAGTGCTTCTTGTGCTGAATTATATGCTATTTTATCAAGTTTGTCAGAAATACCTTTTGACCAAAGTATTGTCATAACTGGTTCAGTGGACCAATTTGGTAATGTTCAGCCTATAGGGGGTGTTACACATAAGATAAGAGGATGCTACGACTTATATAAAACCAAAGGTTTAACAGGAAATCAAGGTATTATTGTACCAAAACAAAACGTTGATGAAATAATATTAGATGATGATATTTTAAATGATATTAAGAATGGTAAATTTCATATATATTCTATAGATAACATTGAACAGGGTATAGAGATATTTACTGATGTAAGTATGGATGAAATAGATAATGCAATAGCTTCCAAGTTAAAAACTTATTATGAAAAGTTAAAAGTACAAGAATCATAAAAGCATGATAAGTTATAAAATAGAAGAGTTATTGTTATAATAAAAGAATAATTTGGCAAAGTATTATAAAGGATAGATAAGACTATCCTTTTATAATGCATTTGTTTTTTTGGACATTTGTACTTGCTATTATTCCAAAATATGATAAAATGCATATGTGAAGATTAAAGTTCTTTAAACAAGGTATAATTATTAATTCTATGAACAAATTAAATATATATTGTTAGCAACTTATAGATAATATTTTTTGAGAGAGTGAATTTATGCAATCTTGAAAAAATAATATAATTGGTAACTATTAACATTAGGTACTTATATAAATAAGTATTCTAAGGATTACTATTATAAGGAGGAAGAATACAAGATGAGAAATATTGAGACAACAACGATTAACACTATTAGAATTCTATCTGCTGAGGGTATTCAAAAGGCAAAATCAGGACACCCAGGATTACCTATGGGAGCAGCCCCTATGGCTTATGAATTATGGGCTAACCATATGAAACATAACCCAAGTGATCCTAATTGGATAAATAGAGATAGATTTGTTTTATCTGCTGGACATGGTTCTATGTTATTATACTCTTTATTACATTTATTTGGATATGGTCTTACAATTGATGACTTGCAAGAATTTAGACAATGGGGAAGTAAAACTCCTGGACACCCTGAATATGGACATACTGTAGGAGTAGATACTACTACTGGACCATTAGGAGCAGGATTTGCAACTGGTATTGGTATGGCTATGGCTGAAGCTAACTTAGCTGCAAAATTTAATAAAGATGAATATAAAATAGTGGACCACTACACATATGCTATAACTGGTGATGGTTGTATGATGGAAGGTATTTCATCAGAAGCGGCATCTCTTGCAGGAACATTGAAGCTTGGTAAATTTATAGCATTCTATGATTCTAACAAAATAACTATTGAAGGTAGTACAGATATTGCTTTTACAGAAGACGTTGGAAAAAGATATGAAGCATATGGATGGCAAGTGCTAAGAGTTGAAGATGGAAATGATTTAGCGGCTATAGGAAAAGCTATCGTAGAAGCTAAAGCTGATTTAGAGCATCCATCCCTTATTATAGTAAAAACACAAATAGGATATGGATGTCCTGCAAAACAAGGAAAATCATCTGCTCATGGAGAACCATTAGGTGATGAAAACCTTATTGAAACAAAGAAAAATTTAGAGTTCCCAATAGATAAAGAATTCCATGTACCAGAAGAAGTATATGACCATATGAAAGCTTTACAGGAAAAAGGTAAGGATGAACAAGAAAAATGGAATGTACTATTTAACGAATATGCAGCTAAATACGGTGATTTAGCAAAAGAATGGGAAGTATGGACAAGTGAAGAACTTCCAGTTGATTTATTGAATGATGAAGAATTTTGGACATTTGATAAAAAACCATCAGCTACAAGAGCTATTTCAGGACAAATAATAAATAAACTCACAAAATATATTCCGAATTTATTTGGTGGAGCTGCAGACCTTGCACCATCAACAAAAACATATATGAATGATAAAGGAGATTTCTCAGCAGAGAATTATTCAGGAATGAACTTACACTTTGGTGTACGTGAATTAGCTATGTCAGCAATGGCTAATGGTATTTCATTACATGGTGCACATAAACCATTTATAGCTACTTTCTTCGTATTCAGTGATTATATTAAACCTAGTGTAAGATTATCAGCACTTATGAAGCTTCCTGTAACATTTGTATTAACACATGATAGTATTGGTGTTGGCGAAGATGGACCAACTCATCAACCTATAGAACAATTGGCTGCCCTTAGAAGTATGCCTAATGTTGTTACATTCAGACCTGCTGACCCAAGAGAGACAGCTGCTGCTTGGTATTATGCTATTACATCAAAAGAAACACCTACAGCAATTGTGTTAACAAGACAAAATGTTCCATACTATGAAGAATCCGAGAAAAAAGCTTTAAAAGGTGGATATGTTTTAGCAGATTCCAATAAAGAAACACCAGATATGATATTAATGGCTAGCGGTTCAGAAGTTGAATTTATATATGAAGCAGCTAAGAAACTTAAACAAGATGGAATTGATGTAAGAGTCGTTAGTATGCCATCAATGGACGTTTTTGACTCACAATCTGAAGAATACAAAGAAAGTGTACTTCCAAATAATGTAAGAAAAAGAGTTGCTATAGAAGCAGCGGCTACATTTGGATGGCACAAATATGTAGGACTTGATGGTGAAGTTATTGGTCTTGATCATTTTGGAGCTTCAGCGCCTGCAACTAGAGTATTTGAGGAATTTGGAATCACTACTGAGAATGTTTATGAAGTTGCAAAAAAAGTTTACAATAAATAATAGAGGTATTTTTGTTCATACCCTAATATAGATTCTTTTACATTGAAGAAATTACCTATATACAGATTAGAATTAGGACGTTATAATAATGATAAGTAATATTCGTAAATTTCTAGTATAGAGAATTTCATAATCAATTTTTTATCCTATAGGCAAGTTGCTTTTTTGTCCTAGCATAATTATGGATTTCTCTTCATGTTTAACATTAAAGACACCTAGTGAGGGGATAAAAAATGGAAAAATTCGAAAAGAAGATAATTAAAAATAATGTCCTATCAGAAGTCTACTGTAACAAATGTGGTAAATTAATTTATAACGAAGAGTCGAAAGAAAAAGTTGACTATATTAATATTACCAAAGAATGGGGATATTTTTCAAATAAAGATATGGAAACCCATAGCTTTGATTTATGTGAAGAATGCTATGATAAATTAATAAATAATTTTAAATTTCAACCAACTAGAACTAAAAGGTAATACAAATTATATAAGAACAAAAAAGCTAAAAAGAATGCATATTATGCATTCTTTTTTTTGCTACAGGAAACTTCTCTACTATATAAAATCAAGGAAAATATATTGAACTTATTGAAATGGATATATAAATGTTTGAATTCAATATATATAGAATAATGCTATATAGTTACTTTTCTTGGTAATACTATTAGATAGCTTACATATTTAATATGGTGATAAACGGTATTTTATGATACAATAAGAAAAAATAAGGAAGAGGATGAAAAATGTTAGATGTATGTTTGTTAGGGACAGGCGGAATGATGCCTTTACCAAATAGATGGCTAACTTCTCTGATGACAAGGTATAATGGAAGTAATATGCTGATAGATTGTGGAGAAGGGACCCAGATAACTATAAGACAACAAGGATGGAGTTTTAAATCCATCGATATTATTTGTTTTACGCATTATCATGGTGACCATATTGGAGGATTACCTGGATTATTATTAACAATAGGTAATTCTGATAGAAAAGAGCCTATTACGTTAATAGGACCCAAAGGTCTTGAGAGAGTTGTTAAGGGGTTACGTGTTATAGCTCCTGAATTACCATTTGAATTAAAGCTTGTTGAGTTAAAAGATGACTATTCTTGTTTTAATATAAATGGATATGAAATAGAAGCTTATAAACTTAATCATAATGTTATTTGTTATGGATATAATATTAACATCAATCGTCAAGGGAAATTTTTAGTGGAAAAAGCTAAAGAACTAGAGTTGCCAATAAAATATTGGAATCTTCTTCAAAAAGGAGAGCCAGTTATATATGAGGGCAAACAGTATGATCCTCAATTAGTGCTTGGTCCACCGAGGAAAGGTATTAAGTTAAGTTATTGTACTGATACTAGACCTGTAAAAAACATTGAAACATATGCAAAAGATGCAGACCTTTTCATTTGTGAAGGTATGTATGGAGATGAAGAAAAAGAAAATAAAGCAAATGAATATAAACATATGACATTTGAAGAGGCAGCAACATTGGCAGCAAAAGCTCAGGTTGATGAGTTATGGCTAACACATTTTAGTCCATCATTAGTTAGACCGAAAGATTCATTACATGTGGCTACCAAAATATTTAAGAACTCCAAGGTTGGTAAGGACAGATTAACTAAAACATTAAAGTTTGACGAATAGTATAATAGTATTGTTAATAGATTTCGATATATAATATATAAGATTTATACTATATACAAGAAAAGAACATTAATGGAGTGGTGAATATGAGAAAAATTATTGCGATTCTAATTCTAGCATGTTTAGGAATGGTGTTGTTTATTACATTTTCAAACAAAACAAGCAAAGATCAATTTGATAAAAGTCTACTATCAAATTCGGATAGGATTTTAGAATATCTAAAAGATGACTTTGAAAGTACAATAAAGAAAATACGTGATATACAAAAGACTCCAGAACAAGTATTAGAATTTAATAATATCATTATGCAGAAATTATATAGTCATGAAGTTACAAATGAAGAAATTGAAATATTATTAAAAGTACAAAGAGAACTATATGATGATGAATTGCTAGATAAAAATCCAATTGATGTTCATTTAGAAAATGCAAAAGAAGAAATAGAGAAATTCAAGAAAAATGATACTAAGATAATAGGTTATGATATTCAGAAAAATAATGGTGGAAGTAATGAGGATATCACTTTTATAAAAGTAGTTTACTATTTAAATAATGTTGGTCCAGAAGGTGAAATATTCGAAGAATATGTATTAGTAAAAGATGAGAAACTATGGAAAATCAAAGGATGGCAAAAAACAGAAGAATTTATTGTAGTAGGTGATTAAATGAATAAAGATGTAATAATAATGGCTATAGAATCATCTTGTGATGAAACATCAGTAGCTATTGTAAAGAATGGAAAAGATGTAATATCTAATATCATATCCTCACAAATAGATTTGCATAAAAAATTTGGAGGAGTTGTTCCGGAAATAGCATCTAGAAAACACATAGAGAATATTGATCCTGTAATAAGTGAAGCATTGGAAGAAGCAAATATGACAATTCAAGATGTAAGTGCTGTAGCAGTTACATATGGACCAGGTTTGGTGGGAGCTCTGTTAGTAGGATTAGCAGAAGCGAAGGCAATAGCATTTGCAGCAAAAAAACCATTAATAGGTATTCACCATATAGAAGGACATATAAGCGCTAATTATATAGAAGGGGATTTTAAACCGCCTTTTATTTGCATGGTAGTATCAGGAGGTCATACCCACTTAGTTCATGTTAGAGATTATGGAAAGTATGAAATAATGGGAAAAACTAGGGATGATGCCGCTGGTGAAGCATTTGATAAAGTTGCTAGATCCATAGGGTTAGGATATCCTGGTGGACCTAAGATTGATAAAGTGTCAAACCAAGGTGATGAAAATGCAATAGAATTTCCTAGATCATATCTAGAGAAGGGATCTTATGATTTTAGTTTTAGTGGAGTAAAATCAGCAGTTCTTAATTATATTAATCAATGTAAGATGAAAGAGCAGGAAATAAATGTTCCTGATATTGCAGCAAGTTTTCAAAAATCTGTTGTAGAAGTTATTGTAAACAAAACAATAAAAGCCGCAAAAGAATTAAAATTAGATAAAATTGCTTTAGCTGGAGGAGTAGCAGCTAATAGTAAGCTTAGACAAGAAATGGAAAAAGCATGTGAAAAAGAAAAAATAACATTACACTACCCATCACTTGTATATTGTACTGATAATGCAGCTATGATAGGCGTAGCAGCTTATTATGAGTACATTAATGGTGTAAGACATAATATGGACTTAAATGCTATACCTAACCTTAAATTAAGCGATACATTTTGAAATAAAAGAGGGATGCCATTTTAATATGGGCAACCCTCTTTTATTTTAAGAAATAACTATTCATTCATAACATTTTTTTAAGTTAAGCGTTAGTTGGCGGTGTAAAAACACGCTGAGCCATTTCTGAATCAATAGAATATATGATTGATACATCTTTGTTAGCTCTCTTCAATTTTTGTAAAATACCTTTAACAGTTGCCTCTTCTTCAACTTGTTCATCAATAAACCATTTTAGAAAACTTATAGTCGCATGTTCTCTTTCTTCCATAGCTATATCCATTAATTTATAAATACGACTTGTTACAAATTTTTCATGCTCTAAAGTTTTAGAATAAACATCTTCAATATCAATATAATTGTTTGGTGGTGTTTCTAATCCTTTTATTTCAACTTTTTCATCCATTTCGTTTACAAAATTAAAGAATTTCATTGCATGGAATTTTTCTTCTTCTGCTTGTATCATAAAAAAATTAGCAAAACCATCAAAATCTATTGAATAACAATATGATGCCATAGCCAGATAAAGATGAGCAGAGTAGAACTCATAAGTAATTTGTTCATTTATTTCATTTAATAATTTTTTACTTAGCATAATTTAACCTCCTAGTGTTTGGTATAGATATCCACGTAATTATTATAACAAGAAAATAGTAATTTTGAAAGATTAAACTTCTTTATTAATTAAGCTTAATTATTACTTTAAATTTAGTATACAATAGTTTAAAATAAAATATACGATAATATATATAATGAACTTAGAAAATAAGTTTAATCATACATCAATCATTGGAATAAGGCCAGTGATGACTCTAAATTAAGTTAGAACTACATAAAAACATAATAGAATAAATTATATTTTAATCAGATTATAAGATTAATAATTATTGATGGAGGATATTCATATGAAGGATATACAATGTACAGTAATAATACCTGCTGCAGGAAAAGGTAAAAGAATGAATGATAATAGATGTAAGCAATATATAGAATTAGAGGGCAAACCAATATTAGCATATACAATAGATGTTTTTGAAAAATGTGATGAAATTCAAAATATCATATTGGTAGTAGGAAAAGGAGAAGTGGACTATTGTAGAAAAAAAATAGTAGAGAAATATAATTATGGGAAAATAATATCTATAGTGGAAGGAGGAAAAGAGAGACAAGACTCAGTATATGAAGGTATCAAAAAAGTGCCTGAGAGTAGCCATATGGTTTTAATACATGATGGAGCCAGACCTCTTATAGGGACAGATCAAATAAAAGGAACAATTGATAATGGGATAAAATATGGTGCTTGTGTATTAGGAGTCAAGGTTAAAGATACAATTAAAGTAGTTGATGATAATAATAATATTGTAGATACTCCTAGTCGAAATAAGCTTTGGGCAATTCAAACACCACAAACATTTAAAAAAGAATTAATTACATTGGCTTATGAAAAAGCTCAAAATGATAATTATGTTGCTACAGATGATTCAATGTTAGTTGAAAAATATCTAGATATTAAAGTGAAAATTGTTGAAGGATTATACTCTAATATAAAAATTACTACTATTGAAGATTTAACTATTGCTAAAAATTTTATAAGTTAGTGTAGGCAGATTATCATAACAGATAGTATTTTGGGTTAATACTATCATGTAGTTCTTTAGAGATATATATGTTTTGATATTTAAAAATTAAAGAGCGATAATGCTGAAAAAGCCTATATATCAGTATTAAGGCATCTATTTACAATATATGGATTTGTCTGAAAATAAAAATAATGATTTTATCTATTGACACTTAAAATAATATATGATATCATACCGCTTGTCGTTAAATACTGACGAAAAAGCACAGAAAAAAACAACTCGAAAAAAGTTGTAAAAAAGGCTTGACACATTGGCTAAGATATGATAAATTATTAAAGCACTCGATAATGAGTTGCAAAACATGGAGAGGTGTCCGAGTGGCTTAAGGAGCTGGTCTTGAAAACCAGTGACTCCGAAAGGGGCCGTGGGTTCAAATCCCACCTTCTCCGTTTCAGTAATCTAAACCACATATTGGTGGTTTTAATTATTGCTAAAATGCAAATAATCGCGAAGTGTTTAAAAACAGCTTGGAGAAGTACCCAAGCGGCTGAAGGGGCTCCCCTGGAAAGGGAGTAGGTCGTTAGCGCGGCGCGAGGGTTCAAATCCCTCCTTCTCCGTTTGATAGTTAATTTGAAAAAGTTGTTGACAAACATCAAAAAATATGATAAAATATTCTTCGCTAACGTATTAAAAGATAAAACACAGAACCTTGAAAACTGAACAGTGAAACAACCAAAAACTTAGTAATAAGTTTTACCCAAAAAAATCCTTAGTAAATAAAATAGATAAAGACGATAGTCTATAAAATATAAGCCAGAGCAATCTGGTCAAGATGAAACTTTAACATGAGAGTTTGATCCTGGC